>NZ_KQ970236.1:164472-178609 GCF_001579025.1 Streptococcus oralis | reverse complement strand
ATGCCATTCTCTGTCAGCATCCACTCGATATTGCCATAGTTTTTCTTGATATTCTGAGCGATATCATAAATCCCCTGCTCGTAGATTTCCCAACCGCGGTGAGGATTGATTTTACGGCCCGGCATGATATAAGGCTCGTAAAAAATGTTCTGGCAAGAGGGGACTGTCTGGATGTTTAGCAAAACGTGGCGCCATAACGCGCAAAGGTTGGTAGTAGTTGACTCCTAGGAAATCAACTGTATTCTCACGAATGAGTTCTAACTCTTCAACAGTGTACTCTGGCAGCAAATCATGCTCAGACAAGATTTCTACTAATTCTTCTGGATAAGCTCCTAAAACAGACGGATCTAGGAAAGATTGAGCTTGGAAGAGATCGGCAATGCGAGCAGCCTTGACATCCGCGGGATGCTGGCTACGTGGGTAGGCTGGTGTCAAATTAAGGACAATCCCAATCTTGGAATCAGGCAAAATCTCATGACAGGCCTTGACCGCTCGACTGCTAGCTAATTGTGTGTGATAGGCTACTTTAACCGCTGCTTCTGCATCCACCTTATGTGGATAATGGGCATCGTAAAAATAGCCAAATTCCACAGGAACAATGGGCTCGTTAAAGGTAATCCATTGGTCCACCAAGTCACCGTATGTCTCAAAACAAAAACGAGCATAGTCTTCATAAGCCTTGACAGTTTCCTTATTTTCCCAACCATCGCCGTCTTCTTGGAGGGCAAATGGCAGGTCGAAGTGATAGAGATTGACTAAGAGACGAATCCCCTTGGCCTTAATAGCCTCAAAAACCTGACGGTAGAAAGCCACCCCTTGCGGATTGACCTCTCCACGACCTTGCGGGAAAATACGAGACCACTGAATAGAAGTTCGGAAGGCTGTATGCCCAGTCTCTACCAAAAGCTCAATATCCTTTTCCCAGTTTTCATAGAAGGTCGATGTTTTAGCAGGTCCAATTCCATTGTAGTAGCGGTTTGGCTCTACTTGATACCAATAATCCCAGAGATTATCTCCCTTGCCGTCACCTGGCACTCGCCCTTCTGTCTGTGGTCCAGAAGTGGAGGAACCCCAGACAAAATCCTTTGGAAATTTTAGCATAGCTTTACCTCTTCATTTACTCATTTTCCCCATTATATAGAAAAAACAAGGTAAAAACTAGTTACATTTTTGCCTTGTTTTTCTTCTGATTATAGTTTTTATTTCTTGCCGAGGATTTCAAGCGTTTCAAGCAAGTTGTCTGCATGAACTTCGATGGTGTCACCAGTCGCTTTAATCTTAACTTCTACGATGCCATCGGCTGCTTTTTTCCCGACAGTGATACGGATTGGCAACCCAATCAAGTCGCTGTCGCTAAACTTCACTCCGACACGTTCGTTACGGTCGTCTGTCAAGACTTCGTAACCAGCTCCCATCAAGTTAGCTTCAAGTTTATCTGTCAAGGCTTGTGCTTCTTCGTCTTTGACATTGACAGTGATCAGGTGCACATCAAATGGTGCTAATTCTTTAGGGAAGTTAACTCCCCAAGCATAACGGTATTCACCTTTAGGTGTTTTGTTAACAAAGAGGCGAGCGTGTTGTTCCATAACTGCCGAGAGAAGACGGCTAACACCGATACCGTAACATCCCATGATGATTGGCACAGCACGGCCATTTTCGTCCAAAACATCTGCACCCATGCTTGCTGAGTAGCGAGTTCCGAGTTTGAAAATATGACCAATCTCGATACCACGGGCAAAGTTAAGAACACCTTGTCCGTCAGGTGAAATTTCACCCTCACGAACTTCGCGGATATCTACATATTCTGCAGTAAAATCACGACCTGGGTTCACACCCGTCAAGTGGTAGCCATCTTCGTTGGCCCCCACAACAGCATTGCGAACATCTTGTACCTTACGGTCTGCAATGATTTTCACATTTTCTGGCAAACCAACTGGACCAAGTGAACCAAAGCCTGCTGGGATAACATTTGCTACTTCTTCTTCGCTCGCAACATCAAAGAAATCTGCACCCAAGTGGTTTTTCAACTTGACTTCATTGAGTTGGTCATTTCCAACTAGAAGGGCTGCAACAAGCTCACCATCTGCCATGTAGAAGAGGGTTTTAATCGTTTGTTCTTCTGGGACATTTAGGAAGGCTGCGACTTCGTCAATAGATTTAACACCTGGTGTTTCCACGCGAGTTACTTCTTCTTCCGCAACAACACGGTTGCTTGATTTGTACTCGTTTGTTGCCATTTCTAAGTTAGCTGCATAGCTAGACTCAGTTGAGTAGGCAATGGTGTCTTCACCAGAAACCATCCATTTGAGCAATTCTGCCTTGATTTCTTCTTGTACTTCTACAGGAATTTCATCAAATGAGGCAACTGACTTATCTAAGACAACCCAGCGGTCGAGGTCTGTACGGGCTGGTGTGATGGCCATAAATTCTTGGCTATCCTTACCACCCATGGCACCACCGTCACCGATGATAGCCTTGAAATCCAAACCACTACGAGTGAAAATTCGTTCATAGGCCGCCTTGTACTCGTCATAAGTCACATCCAAACTATCGTAATTAGCATGGAAACTATAGCCGTCTTTCATGATAAATTCACGCGTACGGAGAAGTCCGTTACGTGGACGTTTTTCATCACGGTATTTCGGTTGGATTTGGTAAAGGTTAAGTGGCAATTGCTTGTAAGATTTCACAGAGTCACGAACAATAGCTGTAAAAGTTTCTTCGTGTGTCGGACCTAGGATAAAGTCTGACTTTTCACGATTTTTCAGTTTATAAAGGTCTTCACCATAGGTTTCGTAACGGCCTGATTCGCGCCAGAGATCGGCACTGAGAAGGGCAGGAGCCAACATCTCCACCGCACCAATCTTATCAAACTCTTGGCGCATGATATTCTTAGCCTTTTCAATCACACGGTTAGCGAGTGGTAGGTAAGAATAAACACCGGCAGAAACTTGACGAACATAACCAGCACGCAACATAAGGGCGTGGCTGATAACTTGAGCATCGCTTGGCATTTCGCGAAGTGTAGGGATTAACATTTTACTTTGTTTCATAATATTCCTCGATTATCTAAAAGAAGAGTCGCATAATGTCATTCCAGGTTACAGCTAGCATCAAGACAACCATGATAACTACACCAGCCATGGTGACATAGGTTTCAATTTCTTGTTTAAGGGGTTTCCGGCGGATAGCCTCTAGGATATTGAGCACAATCTTTCCACCATCCAAAGCCGGGATCGGAATCAAATTAAAAATTCCGATATTGATGGAAATCATAGCTAGGAAATAGAGGACATTCTCAAGACCATTTTTAGCAGCATCGCTACTTGCCTTAAAAATGGCAACGGGACCACCGAGTTTGTTCAAATCTGGATGGAAAATCAAGTTTTTCAAAGCCGAAAGGATACGGAGCCCCGAGTCAGCAGCTGTCGTAAATCCACCAACAAACATGGATAGAAAGTCGGACTTGATCCCCGGTTGAACACCTAAAATATAACGTCCTTGATTTTCTTCTGGAGTCACAGTAACTTGTTTTTCGCTACCATTTTCAGAAATGGTCACATCTAAGGTCGGAGCGGTCTTGTCCTTGGTATCTGCTTCCACAGCCTGGGTCAAATCCTGCCAATTCTTAACTTCGTGGGAGCCGACCTTGGTGATTTGAGCTGTCTCAGCTACGCCCACCTTAGCCAAAGCTCCTTCAGGCATGACATGAAAGAGATTGGTCTGAGTGTCTCTAACACCACCCTGCAAAAAGATCAGGATCCAAAAAACAACAACACCTAAGATAAAGTTATTCATGGGGCCTGCAAAGTTGGTGATGAGCTTACCCCAGATAGAAGCATTTTGGTACTGCACATCCAGAGGGGCAATGCGCACTTCGGTTCCATCTGCCTCAACAACTGTTGCATCGTGATCTACTGTAAAAGTCTTTTCTTCTTCCAGGACCAAACCCTTGATAAAGAGCTTGTCTTCAAAGTCAAACTGAGTTACCTGCATAGGAAGAGACGTTTGATCCAACTTCTTCCCTGAGAGGTTGATCCGTTTGACCTTACCATCATCGGTAAGTGTTAAACTGACTGGAGTTCCTGTCTTGATTTCTGTCGCATCATCACCCCAGCCTGCCATACGAACATAGCCTCCTAGAGGAAGGATTCGAATGGTATAAGCAGTGCCATCCTTACCGATATGGGAAAAAATCTTGGGCCCCATACCAATGGCAAATTCACGAACTAGAATGCCCGATTTCTTGGCAAAATAAAAATGTCCAAACTCATGCACCACCACAATAATCCCAAAAACGAGGATAAAGGTTAGCAATCCAATCATTCAATATTCCTTTCTTTAAAACAGGCCAAATAAGTGCATCATTGGAAACACAATCAGCATGCTGTCAAAGCGATCCAACACACCGCCATGTCCAGGGATAAATTTTCCAGAATCCTTAACACCGAAATGGCGTTTCATGGCACTCTCAATCAAGTCACCAAACTGACCTGCCACACTGAAGAAGGCAGCAAAGAGACTCATTCTATAAATCCCATAAGGAAGAGCAACTGTGCTGTCTACAAGCATGAAGATTGCTGTTACCAATACCGCACCTAGAATACCTCCGATAAAGCCCTCAATGCTCTTATTGGGAGAAACTCTCGGAGCCAACTTATGCTTACCAAAATTCATCCCTATCAGGTAAGCTGCGCTATCTGTCGCCCAGACGATAAAGAGGGCCAGAAGCACCTTGTCAAAACCTGCCACCCGAGCATCTAGTAAGGCATTGAAGCCAAAACCAACATAAAAACTCACAGCAATTGGAAAAGCGGCATCTTCAATCGTATAGTTTTTACTGAAAACGGTGGTCCCTAGCATTATGGTAATCAAAACGCTGTAGGCAACCACATTCCCATCAACTGGCAAAAAAGTTAGGTAATTTTCTAAAGGGATTGTGAGAGCAAAGGTCGCAAAGAGGGTCAAGGCACCCTCGATGGTCATGGTCTTTAGCCCCTTCATGTGCAAGAGTTCATGGACAGCCAGCATCGCTAACAAACCAATGCCAATCTGCAACAAGAGTCCTCCCACAAACAAGACTGGAAGGAAGATGGCCAGAGCCAATACTGCAAACAATGTTCTCTTTTGTAAATCCTTGGTCATATCTTCTCCTAAACTCCTCCAAATCGGCGATTGCGATGGTTAAAGGCAGCAATAGCTTCCTGCAGGGCGACTTCATCAAAATCAGGCCACAAGGTATCCGTAAAGTAAAGCTCGCTATAGGCTGCTTGCCATGGTAAGAAATTACTCAAACGCAACTCACCACTCGTACGGATAATCAAATCTGGATCTCGCAAGTCCTTTGGCAGGTGTTGTGTGAAAAGGTAATCCCCAATCATATCTTCTGTGATATCGCCAGGATTGATTTTGGCATCTAGAACTTCCTGAGCCAAGCTCTTAAGAGCCTGCGTGATTTCAGCACGACCACCATAATTAAGGGCAAAATTGAGAATCAAGCCTGTATTGTTCTTGGTCAACTCCTCTGCTTTTTTCAAAGCTTCAAAAGTCGGCTTAGGCAGACGGTCTGTCTCTCCAATCATCTGAATCTTAACATTATTTGCATGTAATTCAGGGACGTAGTTATCATAAAACTCGACTGGCAAGTTCATGATAAACTTGACTTCTTGATCCGGGCGTGTCCAATTCTCCGTTGAAAAGGCATAGACTGTGATAACCTTAACTCCCATCTTGTTAGCTGCCTTGGTCACCTTTTGGAGGGCTTCCATTCCCGCCTTATGACCAAAAACCCGTGGTTGCATCCGTTTTTTAGCCCAGCGACCATTTCCATCCATGATAATCCCAATGTGAGCAGGAACCTGTGTTGGAACCTCTACTTCTACAGCTTTATCTTTCTTAAAAAATCCAAACATGATCATATTCCTATTCAAAAATCTATCGTTTCATTATACCATATTTCCCTATTTTCTTCTATTGCTAAGTTACTGCACCTACTTGTAGGCAGACAAAAAATAAGCCGCCTGATTGGGCGACTTTATTTTATAGGGAGATTATTATGAAAAAGTTTTAGGAGTTTAAGTTAAGTTCCTCTTAACTTATGAGATAAGTATACAGCTCCTATCTTAAAGTTTTCTTATACAATAGCATACTTTTTAGGTCTTGTATTATCCTTATTTACAACAACCACAATATCAATTTCTCTTTTAAAATTATATGTTTCGAATGCTAATCTCATAAGATTTAGCCTATCAGAACTAGTAGGTGTTGCATTTTGAAAACTTATTCTTCCTCCCAAAACAGGACAGACTATTTTTTTTCCTTTAGCATTATTTTCTATGTATTCACAAAGGTCATATAAAATCGAAAAATAATCTCTGAGATCTTCCAAAACCATCTTATCTTTTTCATCAAAAGAAGCAATTTTAACTAAATAATATACAGAAGAATCATTTTGTAATGTTACAATTCGATTAGCATCCCTTCTAACATCCTCTATAGTAGCTACATTGATTCTATTTAGAAACGAAGAGTAGACAGACTTTGGACTAATTTTGGCTTTATCCACCGTTAAATCATTATCAGTTGCAATAACGCGAATATAATCATCATATTTTTGATTGAAAATATCATCATAATAAATTTCTAGTTTTAATTTCTGTGTATTACTTAAAAATATATATTTTTGAACAAATCTATGTACCAATGCAATTAATAAAGTAATTACCAAAGAAACAGCAAGTAGAGACATTTGATAGCAAATATATTGAAAATTCTCGTTCGGTAGAATTGGCTGTAAAAATTGTAAAATACCGAACCATGCCAATGTATTTGAACCATACTTTTTTATTTTTTCAATCATGATACTCCTCTATATTTCCATAATAGTATTTTGGGGGATTTTGCTTCATCTTTTCATTTAGATTATTTAGTCGTTTATTCTTTATGTCATCTAAATCTATATCACAAATATCTACATGAGTATTCTTTGAACCTTTATGACTTGAGACAATACGTCTATATTCCTCTCTATAAGGAACAAAAATTTGAACTCCACCTAATCCAGAATAATTCGTTATACTTGTTACAGCCATCAAATCTCTAGAGAGGCTCTCAGAAATTTGGTAATAATATTTTATATCTTTATTATTAGTTATAAGATGTATTACAAAGGGTTCTTCTTTAGAAATTTCGTATTTCAAATCGATTGAAGTCGCTTCATAACAATTTAAAAAAGCATGCTTATATCCTCTGAAGCTAAAAGTGTGATTAAATTCTTCTTTTGGAATGTACATTGTCCAATTAATATTCTTACCTTCAGGCCTACTCTGCCTAAATTTATCATATTCTTCCGGCGACGGATATATCTTCGGAATTAGTTGAATATGAGCATCTTTGTATTCAACACCTTTTATTGTTGTTTTTAGTGGAATAATAACAATAGTTAGATTTAAGACTCTTCCGTTAATTAATATAAAATCTAACCCACCTACTATCAGTGTTTTAGTCTTTACTGCATGCTTTACGACAGTAACAATATCTTCAATACTAATCCCTTGCTCTGGGAAAGAAATAATATCCGCATTATATTTATCTGATAAATTTAAAACAGTTACAATGTCAGAAAGAGAGGAGAGATTTTCTGATGTTTTAATAAACATTTCTAATCTTTTTTCATAAGAATAAAGATTTGCTTGAGCAAATCGAAGAGTTGATTTTTTTTCATAATCTTCTAAAAGTATATCCTCGTTTCCAATTTTTTTAGGATATCCATTATTTTTATTCCACTCTTTGAGTAAATCATTTAGTTTATTAAATTGATTAGATTCTATTTTAAACTTTTGAAACTCTTCCTCACCAATGTGCTCGAATATCTCGTATAGTTTTTTTAGTTGAATCTCGTAGTTAAGTAAATAATTATCATCTTGATATTTATATTTTGGTTTTCTGAAATTATCTTGTAAACTAACAATCAACTCTTTATCATTTTCAAAAAAACATTTTTTTAATAAGTCTTCATAATATTCTACAAAAGTACCTATCAATTCATCATTAATAGATTTAATATTCTCTAGTTTTTTGTAAAACATAGTTTTATCTCGAACTTTTCCATCTAATTTATGTAGATTTTGAGAAATTGTTTCTATCGCACATAACTGATACCAATAATCATATAGTTCTAAAAAAAATTCATCATCAACAAAATCATAAAAATATTTAATAAATTTTTTCGAAAGTTCGACATTTTTTTTATGATTTTCTTTTCTCATAGTTCCATAAATAGAATAAAAAATTGTTGAAATTATCCTACTTAGATGCTTTTTATCTTTGGATATTGTAAATAAATCTGATAATTTTGTAATATCTTTTGTCAAAATATATGCTTTATCAAACTCGTCTTCAAACTCTAGTGGATCAATAATCCTATGATTATCACTAGATAATCTTGAGGTTTCCTTTTCAAATTTTCTCAAATAATTTATATCATTCTTCTCACTTATAATAAAATATAGAGTCTTTTCAAAATTAAGATTTATATAAATATCCTTTTTCTTTAGCTTTTCTTTTATTCTATCCAATTCTCCTTCGATATCATTAACAATTTCATTTTTATTATCATTATTAATTTCTTTAACGATAACAAAAGATATATCATCAACATACCTTCCATACTGTATGGGATTGTGTCTAGATTTTATCTCTTTGTCTAACTCTTTAAGATAAATATTAATTAATACATTACTAGGAAAAAAACCTATAGGTAAAATTTTTTGATCTTTCTGAGAAGATGTTTTTTCTATGTACTCCGTGATAGTTTGTAAATCATTATATTTCTTTAAAACACTGAAAACATAAGCATTTAACCTCATTACATCTTCACCAACTCTACTATCTTCAAGAAAAGATGTAATTTCACCCTTCAGGTTCTCTATATTAATAGAATAAAAACATTTGCTAAGGTCTGTCTGTACTAAAATACCCGTTTTATTATTTTCAATCAAAGTTTTCACTTCTTTAAAACTTGCATCTCTAAAATCAGAATAGGCTTCAAAATAAGGTTTAAAAATGGAACTTGTATTTTCAGAAACTCGATTTGCATATACATCATTAGATAATTGTCCATTATCTAATTCTCTACCTATAACTTCTACCCAAATTGCTCCTAATATCATTATTTTCAAATCAGATAGTAAGAAATAATTATATTCTATGGCACCATTTATTTTATTTTCTGCAGCAAAACTGATAACATTTTTTTCTCGTTCACATAAAATTTCATCATCTTTGTTATTCAGTTCTTCCTTAGAACGACTAATTTTTTTGAATAAGGGAACGGCATCTATAAAACAATTCTCTACATTAAATCGAGAAGCTTTTATTTCATAATTAACATTTTCAATTTCCTCTTCTAAATATTCTCTAATTTTTAGAGAGTCTTTATCTGTATTACCAAACCATTTAACCCAGTTATACATATATCTTTTATTGTATCTTAATTCTGTTAAGATTTTGTTTGCTAAATATTTTTTGTTAACTAGAATATCTTTATTCATTTATCCTATAAAATCCCTTCACTTTTCATTATGAATCCAAAAGTCTCTAGCAACTTTCTTACAAAACTTATTATACTATTTAAGTGGTTTTTGTTCAATAATTATTAGTCTATAGACTTAATAGTCATGTTCATAAACAAATTCAACGATATCTCATTTATCGAAAACCACTCTCTATAAGCTAAATAAAATTACATCGGTATTATAAAATGTAACATTCTGCGACTCTATTATATTCTATTTTGATTATTATCTTTTACATAACTTATCAATCTTTTATTGACTATATGATAAATTTGAAAAATTAGCGATTATTTGATCATTAAAAAAATAAGCCGCCTGATTGGGCGACTTTATTTTATAGGGAGATTATTATGAAAAAGTTTTAGGAGTTTAAGTTAAGTTCCTCTTAACTTATGAACCTAGTATACCGTCCCTAACTTAAATTTTTCTTAAGTTTTTTGAGAAAGTGAGATTTTTCCATTTTTCTTGCCAATTTTTCTTGGACAAGCGTTCTTGATAGAGCTTCATTCGGTCCTCATTCTCTAAAAAATGAGGAGTCGGGGAAACTTGACACTTTAAAATATCCTCTAAACCATAAGGCGCAAAGAACTCCAAAGTTGCGTCGGCATGCAAGCGGAGTCCTATCGCCGTACAGCGCTCGGGATATTTACTCATGGCATCACGAGAACTCGTGTAAGGCACAGTGTGGGGACTGTGCTGATGCATATAGACCTGATTCTTCAACTCCCACTGATACTGGGGGAAATCTTCTCTCAGCTTTTTCTCTAGGGGTACTGTTTCCTCATAAGAAACATCTGGATCAAAGAAAATCACATCCACATCCGTCTCCCGGTCAAAAGGCGATTTGTCTGACAAGAGATTCCAGATAAAATTTCTGACAGACCCTGCCGCCAACCAAGAGTCTTGCAAACCAAGGTCACGGATGATGGTCAGAATAGCCATCATATCAGGATTTTTTCTAACACTATCTAGGATTTCTTGCTCATTTTTCATTGTACTCATAGCCCAAATGCTCATAGGCCTTAGCCGTTGCAACCCGTCCTGAGCGAGTTCGCATGATAAAGCCTTTCTGGATGAGGTAGGGTTCATACATATCCTCAACCGTCTCACGCTCTTCAGCGATATTCACAGAAAGAGTTCCTAGACCGACAGGACCGCCACCGTACATCTCAATCATGGTACGAAGAATTTTTTGATCCACATAGTCTAACCCTTCATGGTCTACATCCAGCATGGTCAAGGCCTTATCCGTAATCACATCATCAATCAACCCATCGCCCATAATCTGCGCAAAGTCACGCACGCGCTTGAGGAGACGATTGGCGATACGAGGAGTTCCACGACTGCGTAAAGCTAACTCGGAAGCAGCCTCATGGGTAATTTCCATCTCAAAGATATCTGCCGTCCGCTCAACAATCTCTGTCAAGTCAGCATGGGTATAATATTCCATGTGGCCTGTAATCCCAAAACGGGCACGAAGAGGATTGGACAACATCCCTGCTCGAGTTGTCGCACCAATCAAGGTAAAAGGTGGCAAGTCTAGATGGACACTACGGCTAGCTTCCCCCGCACCAATCATGATATCGATGTAGAAATCTTCCATAGCACTGTATAGTACCTCTTCTACTGACATGGGCAAGCGATGAATCTCGTCAATAAAGAGCACATCTCCTGGCTCCAAGTCATTCAAAATCGCAACTAAATCACCCGCTTTTTCAATGACAGGACCTGACGTTTGCTTGAGATTGACTCCCAGTTCATTGGCAATAACAAAGGCCATGGTTGTTTTCCCGAGACCTGGAGGACCAAATAAAAGAACATGGTCCAGTGCCTCATCCCGCATTTTGGCAGCTTCGATAAAGATTTGGAGTTGATCCTTGACCTTATCCTGCCCAATATATTCACGTAAATACTGAGGACGGAGCGTACGTTCTACCAACTCCTCATCCCCCATGATTTCATTATCTAAAATTCTACTCATGGCTCTATTATATCAAAAATCCAAGCCACAAACAAAAAAGCCACCTGATTGGGTGGCCTCTTTAGGGAGATTATTATGAAAAAGAAAAGTTTAGGATTTCATTAAATAAAGGGTACTCAATGAAAATCGAAATCAGACTAGGCAGATAGACGCAAGCATAACTATAGTTAGCTAAGTCGACTCTAACGAAGTATGGTGAGATTTTCGAAGAGTATTAGGAGGTCTTTATTTAATAACTATATGATACAAGAGGATACTTAAACTTTACTTAAGAAAAAATATTTTTTTATCTTTTTCGATCCACCCAAATCATTCCTGTACAATCATAAGTAGATAAGGTTTCAAATCCCAGAGAACGATAGAATCCCAAGGTTTTTTCTTTCTGATCGGTCACTAGTTGGACTTGATAGGCATCTTTGAAGTCACCTAAAGCCTCTTTCATCAAGTTGCTACCAATCCCTTGGCGCTGATAGCTCGGCAAAACGATCAAATCCTGGACAAAAATCGATGAAGAACCATCTCCAACCAAACGAACCAAGCCCACTACGGCATCGCCATCAAGTGCCAAATAAATCGCTAAGGAGTGAGCCAAGGCCTTCTCCAACACCTGAGGTTGATGTGTATAATTTGTCCAACCAACAGCCTGATAGAGATGCAAAACATCCTTTAGCTTGACGATTTCTTGCCTTCTAATAGTCATCATCTCAATACCTCTCAGAATTCTCTCAAGCTCTTGTACTGTCGTCCATTTTTATCAAAATTTTCAGGAGCCAGCCATGCTTCCAAACGAGCTTTAACTTGAGGCCAGTCCTTATCAATCATAGAGAGCCAATCCGTATCACGTGTACGTCCCTTATAAACGACTGCCTGACGGAAGGTGCCTTCATAAACAAAGCCCAAACGCTCCGCGGCTCGTCTTGATGGGATATTTAGAGAATCACATTTCCACTCATAGCGACGATAGTTAAGCTCCTCAAACACATAGCGCGCCAAGAGATACTGGGCTTCTGTCCCTATTCGTGTTCCCCTGAGCTCTGGAGAAAAGATGACAGTCCCAACTTCAACTACACGATTATTTTGGTCGATGCGCATAAGCGAAAAGGTTCCCAAGACCTTACCCGTCTCCCTATCCAAGATAGCATAGAAAAAACGGTCCTTACGAGTCAACATCTGGTTTAAAAGGCTGACTAGTTCCTCCCTATCTGCCACTGGCTCCTGAAAGAGGTAGGTCCACATCTCCCGAGGAGTATCTGGGCCATAAACAGCTAGTAAACCCTCTGCATGCTTTTCCACCGAAAGAGCCTCTATCCGAGCATAACGCCCTTCTAAGAAATCAATAGAAGGCAATTCACCAGATGTATAACCTTCCATTGACTCACCAATCATCTGACCATATTCATTTACTGGCATCGTTTTTCTCCTTGTTTTACTTTTCAAACTTTATAATTGCACATAGTATATCATACTTTCATGAAAAAATTCAAAAAATCCTCCAGATTCTACTCTGAAGGATTCATTTCTTATTTAATAACGATATTAACGAGTTTGGTTGGCTTCAATAGTCCAGTGGACTATTGAAGGTGGCAGATAGGGCTAATAAACTCGTTATTTAACGACGATATTAACGAGTTTATTAGGGACACTAATCACCTTCACGATTTCCTTGCCATCGATCTCTGCTTTGACTTTTTCGTCAGCCAGAGCGATTTCTTGCAATTCTTCACGTGAAAGGTCCTTCGCGACCATGAGTTTGGCACGAACTTTACCTTTGATTTGGACGACGATTTCGATTTCGTCTTCAACCAATTTGCTTTCGTCCCATGTTGGCCAAGCTACGTAAGAGATGGATTCACCTGTTGTAGCAACAGTTTGCCAGAGTTCTTCTGCCAAGTGAGGTGCAAATGGGGCAAGCAATTGGATAAAGCCTTTGGCATAGTCCACATAGAGTTTGTCTTCCTTATTAGCAGCGTTGACAAAGACCATAAGTTGGGCAATGGCTGTGTTAAATTTCATGGATTCGATTTGCTCAGTAACAGATTTAACGGTTTCGTTATAAACCTTGTCAAGAGCACCATTATTTTCCGCAGCGATTTCTTTACTTGTAATCAAACGGTAAACACGGTCAAGGAATTTACGGCTTCCTTCCAAGCCTTCTTCAGACCAAGCGATGGAAGCATCGAGTGGCCCCATGAACATTTCATAAACACGAAGGGTATCGGCACCGTATTGTTCCACTACGTCGTCTGGGTTAACAACGTTCTTGAGCGATTTAGACATCTTAGCTGGTGCTTGCTCCAACTCTTCTCCTGTTTCCATATGGAAGAAAGAACCGTCACGTTTTTCAACCTTGTCAGTCGCCACAAGAGCTCCACGGTGGTCACGGTAGCTTGTTCCCAAAATCATCCCTTGGTTAAAGAGTTTTTGGAATGGTTCCTTAGTCGGAACAACACCGAGGTCATAGAGGAATTTGTGCCAGAAACGAGCATAAAGCAAGTGAAGAACGGCATGCTCTGCACCACCCACATAGATGTCTACTGGCAACCATTGTTTGAGGAGGTCCTCATCAGCCAATTTCTCAGTA
>NZ_KQ970236.1:158057-164146 GCF_001579025.1 Streptococcus oralis | reverse complement strand
TACCAGCTTGAACCAGCCCATTGTGGCATAGTGTTGGTTTCACGACGACCTTTGACACCATCTTCACGCGTCACTTCAAGCCAGTCGGTCAAGTTAGCCAATGGGCTTTCCCCAGTACCTGAAGGACGGATATCCTTGGTGACTGGCAAGACAAGTGGCAATTCACTTTCAGGAACAGCTGTTGAAATTCCATCTTCCCAATGAATGATTGGGATTGGCTCACCCCAGTAACGTTGACGGCTAAAGAGCCAGTCGCGGAGACGGTAGGTCACCTTCTCTTGTCCGCAGCCTTTCTCTTCCAACCAAGCCACAATCTTAGCAATAGCATCTTCTTTGTTAAGGCCATCTAGGAAGTCTGAATTGACATGAAGACCATCTTCAGTATAGGCAGCTTCTGCTACATTTCCACCTTCTAGCACTTCTACGATTGGAAGGTCAAATTGTTTGGCAAATTCCCAGTCACGTTGGTCGTGGGCTGGCACAGCCATAACGGCACCTGTTCCATAGCTCGCAAGAACATAGTCGGCGATCCAGATTGGAATTTCCTTACCATTGACAGGGTTGATGGCATAAGCGCCCGTCCAAACCCCTGTTTTTTCTTTGGCAAGGTCGGTACGAGCCAAGTCAGACTTGAGACTAGCTTGGTGTTTGTAGTCAGCTACTGCCTCAGCTTGCTCTGAGCTTGTGATGGCATCTACTAGTTCATGCTCAGGAGCCAAGACTGTGAAGGTCGCACCGAAAAGAGTATCAGGACGAGTAGTAAAGACGGTAAATTCCTTATCAGTCCCTTTCACTTTAAAAGTGACATTGGCACCAGTTGATTTCCCGATCCAGTTACGTTGCATATCCTTGATAGACTCTGGCCAATCCAACTCATCCAAGTCGTTAAGCAAGCGCTCTGCATAGGCCGTAATTTTGAGCATCCATTGACGCATCGGTTTGCGGACAACTGGATAGCCTCCACGCTCAGACGTTCCGTCAGGAAGGACTTCTTCGTTTGCGATAGCTGTTCCCAACTCTTCAACCCAGTTTACAGGCACTTCGGCTTCATAGGCCAAGCCTTTTTCGTAAAGCTTAGTGAAAATCCATTGCGTCCACTTATAGTAGTTTGGATCTGTTGTGTTAACCTCACGATCCCAGTCATAAGAGAAGCCAAGCGCATTGATTTGACGTTTGAAGTTGGCAATGTTTTCCGCTGTGAATTCTGCTGGGTCATTCCCTGTATCCATGGCGTATTGCTCTGCAGGCAAACCAAAAGCATCCCAACCCATTGGGTGAAGGACATTGTAACCTTGGGCACGTTTGTAACGGCTAAGGATATCAGTCGCTGTATAACCTTCTGGGTGTCCTACGTGCAGACCTGCTCCAGACGGGTAAGGGAACATGTCAAGCGCATAAAACTTCGGTTTTGAGGCATCTGTTCCTGTCTTAAATGTATGATGTTCTGCCCAGTAGCCCTGCCACTTAGGTTCAATTTCTTTATGATTGTAAAAACTCATGGTCTCTCTCCAATTTTGTGATGTTACTATTATACCATTTTTGAGGGAATTTGAAAGACGAGAAATGTTCTTTTAGACTTGGATAACAAGAAATACTGAGTCGCAAATCCAACTTATTTAACAGGAAAAAAATTAGCTCCCACTTGGAGCTAACTTCTATTGATTATTTGTCTCTTGTAGCTACTTCCCCTAACTTCTTTAACTCATATTTCTCGTTTTAGATTTCTTTAAGGTTTTTATTATATGATGTAGAACTCTGTAATTGAAAACATTAGGTAAACAAACAGAGAATAATGTTCGTAAAAAGGAGAAAAATTATGAAAAAAACACTATCACTTCTCTATTTCAGCTGGATATTTCTACTTTTGTCAGGATGTTCTTCAACAACAGAAGCTGAAACTAGCATTGAAAATGATACGGATAAGACTTTAGTTGTTTATTCGCCTAACCCTGAAGATCTTATTGAAGAAACAATCCCAGCCTTCGAAGAAAAATATGGCATCAAGGTTGATTTAGTCCAAGCTAGTACTGGTGAATTATTCAAGAAAGCTGAGGCTGAGAAAGAAGCTCCTGTAGCTGATGTCATTTTTGGAGGTTCCTACGCACTCTTCTCTTCTAACGAAAAACTCTTTGAGCCCTATACCTCCCAAGAAAACGACCAAATTATCCCTGAATATCAGAATAAAACAGGATTCTACACTCCATACACTCTTGATGTCAGTGTTCTGATTGTCAATTCAGCTTTAACCAAAGATATTAAAATTGAAGGCTATGATGATTTACTTAATCCTAAATTAAAAGGAAAGATTGCTACTGCTGATCCAAGTAATTCTTCTAGTGCCTTTGCTCAATTAACAAACATGCTTGTGGATCAGGGTGGCTATGAAAATGAGCAAGCTTGGACATATGTGAAAAATCTATTTAGCTTAGTAGATGGGAAAATTGCTTCCAGTTCTTCAAATGTCTACAAATCAGTCGCTGACGGAGAAATGGCTGTCGGACTCACCTATGAAGATCCTGCATTGAAACTCTTAAACGATGGCGTTGATGTAAAAGTCATTTATCCAAAAGAAGGAACGGTCTTTTTGCCTGGTAACGCAGCTATTATCAAAAATGCCAAACACATGGAAAACGCTAAAAAATTTATCGATTTCCTTCTTTCTCAAGACATTCAGGATAAACTAGGAACTGAAACAACCATTAGACCCATTCGAAAAAATGCTAAAATCAATAAAAATATGAAAGCAATGACAGAAATCAATATCGCTACTGAAGATTCAGATTATGTCATCCAAAATAAATCAGCTATTCTTAAAAAGTACAATGATATTTTCACTAGTATTCAATCGAAACAGTAAAAGAGGTTCACAATGAGTGAAATCAAAATTATTAACGCAAAAAAAATCTACCACGACATTCCTGTCATTGAGAATTTAAACGTTACGATTCCAAAAGGAAGTCTTTTCACCATTCTTGGACCTTCAGGTTGTGGAAAAACGACCCTTCTTCGAATGATTGCTGGCTTCAACAGTATCGAAGGAGGAGAATTTTACTTCGATGATACTAAAATCAATAATATAGAACCCAACAAACGCAACATCGGGATGGTTTTCCAAAACTACGCTATTTTTCCACATTTGACTGTCCGAGATAATGTTGCTTTTGGTCTTAAACAAAAAAAGGTTCCAAAAGAGGAATTAGTTCAACAAACTAATAAATATCTGGAACTAATGCAAATTGATCAATACGCAGATCGAAAGCCCGATAAACTCAGTGGTGGACAACAACAACGTGTCGCCTTAGCACGTGCATTAGCTGTTAATCCAAGTGTTCTCCTCATGGACGAGCCACTTAGTAACCTGGATGCGAAACTTCGCTTAGATATGCGCCAAGTTATTCGAGAAATTCAACACGAAGTGGGAATTACAACTGTATATGTGACCCACGATCAAGAAGAAGCGATGGCTATTTCAGACCAGATTGCCGTTATGAAAGATGGGATCATCCAACAAGTCGGACGACCAAAAGAACTCTATCATAAACCAGCTAATGAGTTTGTGGCAACCTTTATTGGACGCACAAATCTCATCCCAGCCAAACTACAAAAACGGACCGACGGTGCTTATATCGTCTTTTCAGATGGCTATGCCCTCCCTATGCCAGCTCTTGATCAAGCTAAGGAACAAGCTGTTCTTGTGAGTATCCGTCCCGAAGAGTTTATCAAAGATGAATCTGGAGATATTGAAGGAATCATTTCCGATAGTGTTTATCTTGGACTCACCACTGAATATTTTGTAGAGACTGCATTTTCTTCAAAAATACAGGTCAGCGAAGAATCAACTTTTGAAGAAGATCTTCAAAAAGGGGATCGAATTCGTCTACGAATCAATACTCAAAAGTTAAATGTCTTTTCTGCAGATGGTTCACGTAATCTTATTACAGGAGTTGGCTATGAAAGGTAAAAAACTAAACATCTGGACTGCTTCTTCCTTCTTCATCTTTCTTACCTATCTTATTTTCCTTGTTTATCCTATCGTTATTGTACTCAAGCAAGCACTCATACATGAAGGTAAATTCTCGCTAGCTAATTTTGAGGATTTCTTTAGTAAATCCTATTACTCTGAGACACTAGTAAACAGTTTTAACGTCTCCATTACTTCTACTGTAACTTCCCTAGTTTTAGGGACCTTATTGGCTTATCTCTTTTCTATATATGGCTTCAAAGGAAAGAAATTTTTACAGATATTGATTATCATTGCTTCCATGTCAGCTCCTTTCGTAGGGGCATACTCCTGGATTCTATTATTGGGACGAAATGGTGTCATCACTAAATTCTTGACAAATGTCCTTCATCTTCCAGCTATTGATATTTATGGCTTCAAAGGAATTGTACTTGTGTTTACACTTCAGTTATTCCCATTAGTTTTTCTATACGTAGCTGGAGCAATGAAAAGAATTGACCATTCCCTTCTTGAAGCCGCTGAAAGTATGGGGGTAATCGGGTTCAAACGTATGATAACAGTTGTTTTGCCCCTTTTAATTCCAACTTTACTTGCTGCTGCCCTACTTGTATTTATGAGAGCATTCTCCGACTTCGGAACTCCTATGTTAATTGGTGAAGGATATCGGACTTTCCCTGTTTTAATTTATAATCAATTCATTAGTGAGGTGGGCGGAAATTCTGCATTTGCATCTGCTTTAGCAATCTTGGCGATCATCATTGCTTTAACAATCTTCCTCATCCAAAAATATATTTCAAATCGCTATAGTTTCAGCATGAATTCGCTACATCCAATTGAGCCGAAAAAAACTACAAAAGGAAAAATGGCTGCCATTTATGCAACGGTTTACGGAATTATCTTATTTTCTGTTCTACCTCAATTATTTTTGATTTATACATCCTTCCTTAAAACATCAGGTATGGTATTTGTTAATGGATACTCATTAAATAGCTATAAAACAGCCTTTAACCGTATGGGGTCTGCTATTTTCAATACCATTCGCATCCCTCTACTTGCCTTGATTCTCGTTGTTTTATTTGCAACAGTTATCTCCTACCTAGCTGTTAGAAAACGAAATTTGTTTACAAACTTAATTGATAGCCTTAGTATGGTACCTTATATTGTGCCAGGAACTGTTCTAGGTATTGCCTTCATTTCTTCATTCAATACTGGTCTTTTTGGAAGCGGATTTCTTATGATTACTGGAACAGCTTTTATATTGATTATCTCCTTATCTGTCCGAAGACTCCCTTATACAATCCGCTCATCTGTTGCTAGCTTACAACAAATAGCACCTAGTATTGAAGAAGCAGCTGAGAGTTTAGGAAGTAGCCGTCTCAATACTTTCAGTAAAATCACTGTTCCAATGATGTTACCCGGTATTATTTCTGGATCTATTCTATCATGGGTAACAATGATTTCAGAACTATCTACTTCTATCCTGCTATATAATGCCAAAACAAAAACTATGACCGTAGCTATCTACACTGAAGTACTTCGTGGAAATTATGGCGTAGCAGCTGCTTTGTCAACTATCCTCACTGTCTTGACAGTTACTTCATTATTACTATTTATGAAAATTTCTAAAAACAATAGCATTACACTCTAGTTTTTCCCTATTAAAAACAGCCAAAAGGATATCCCTTGGCTGTTTTTTATTATGTTGATATAGTTGCTAAATCTCTAGTTTATGGCAAGCAGTTCTATTTTGACTGAATAGAGGGCTCTTCCATCTTCTCACGCCCTAGTTCTCGGTAACTACGGTCACCGACGATTTCAACAGTAAACTGGCCGTTCTCGTATTCTAGGATGGTCACACTACCATTATCCAAGCCATGTGGGTGCATGCCATTGATGAGGTAAACCATCGTACCAATGGTCATCCCGTGACTCACAACGAGAGCATTGCCCCCTCCGTGTTCTTCCATTTCTTTGGCAATCGTTTCAAAACCTTCCTTGATTCGACCACTGAGTTTTTCCCAACCTTCTGCCCAACCTGCAGTATCAACCTCTACCAAACCTTCTGCTAGTTCTGCATAGGACAACTGATGAACATGATCCACCTTGAAAACACGAGGAATAACCCCCA
>NZ_KQ970236.1:113093-158037 GCF_001579025.1 Streptococcus oralis | reverse complement strand
ATTCCCAGTTCATGGATTCCCAACTCACCTTCTGCAGTCAGAGGTGTATCACTCCATCCTTGAGCACGTCCAATGGTGTTAAACATCGTTTTCCCATGACGGACCAAGTACAATCTTACTTTAGACATTTTCTATCCTCCATTTTCTTCTATTATACCATGGATCAAAGAAATATTCGGCTTTCAAAAGCAAAGCCAACATTTGTAAATTATCCAAAAGAAAAGCTACCCTCATGGTAGCTTCCCTAGGAGATTATTATGAAAAAGTTTAGGATTTCTATTAAATAAAGTTAGGAGGTCTTTATTTAATGATTATAGTATACACAGTCATCCTTAAACTCAACTTAAATCCTCTCTCTTTTTTATTAATTTTTAAAACTATGGATTGGAGCTGGGATTTGCCCACCGCGAGAGATGAAATCAATAGACGAAGCCCCGTTGACCTTCATAACTGGAGCTGTCCCTAGCAAGCCACCAAACTCAATCATATCGCCTTCTTTGCCCTTTGGAATAATACGGACAGCCGTTGTTTTCATGTTAATAACACCGATTGCCGCCTCATCCGCAATCATAGCTGCAATGGTTTCAGCAGGCGTATCTTCCGGAATGGCAATCATATCCAACCCAACAGAACAGATAGCCGTCATGGCCTCTAGTTTCTCTAAATTTAGAGAGCCATCTTGCACCGCAGCAATCATCCCCTCATCTTCAGAAACGGGGATAAAAGCACCTGACAAGCCACCGACTTGGTTACAAGCCATCACTCCGCCCTTCTTAACTTGGTCATTCAAAAGAGCGAGGGCAGCCGTCGTCCCATGCGTACCAACTGTTTCTAGGCCCATTTCCTCAAGGACACGAGCCACAGAATCGCCAACTGCAGGAGTAGGTGCCAAACTTAGGTCGACAATTCCAAAATCAACACCCAGTCTCTCGCTGGCCATCTGACCAACTAATTGACCGATACGAGTAATCTTGAAGGCCGTTTTCTTGACTGTTTCCGCTACCACATCAAAGCTCTGTCCACGAACTTTTTCCAAGGCACGCTTGACCACACCAGGACCCGAAACCCCGACATTGATGATAACATCTGCTTCGCCAACACCATGAAAGGCCCCTGCCATAAAAGGATTGTCCTCAACAGCATTAGCAAATACGACTAATTTGGCCGCACCCATATCTGATAGCGCAGCTGTTTCCTTGATGATACGTCCCATATCAGCGACCGCAGTCATGTTGATACCTGACTTGGTCGAGCCGATATTGACGGACGAACAAACCTTGTCTGTCTCAGCTAGAGCGCGTGGGATAGAATTGATGAGAATTTCATCTCCTTTTTGGTAGCCTTTTTGTACCAAAGCTGAGAATCCACCAATAAAGTCAACACCGATCTCCTTAGCAGCCCTATCAAGAGCCTTTGCCAAAACAACATAGTCTGTCGCATCAGTCGCAGCACCAATTAAAGAAATCGGTGTCACCGATACCCGTTTATTAACAATAGGAATCCCTAGTTCCGCAGCAATTTCATCTCCTACAGCCACTAAATTTGCAGCTTTAGTGGTAATTTTTTGGTAAATCTTTTCAGCAGCACGTTCGATGTCTGGATCAATACAGTCCAAAAGGGAAATCCCCATGGTGATGGTTCTGATATCGAAGTTCTGCTCCTCGATCATGGCAATGGTTTCTGTAACTTGTCTAATATCCATAGCCACCTCCTAGATATTATACATAGCGTCAAAAATCGCCGCACTCTGAATATTGATTTTGACATTCAAGGTCTGACCGAAAGTTTCAAACTCATTTCGCAAATAAGTGAAATCTTGTTTTTCGTCACTAGAAACGACCGCCATCATGGTAAAGTATTCATCCAACACCGTCTGAGAAATATCGTCAATATTCAAACCCAACTCTGCAATCTTAGTAGACACGCCTGCAACGATCCCAGCCTTGTCCTTACCAACCACTGTAATAATAGCCTTCATTCTTATACCCCATTTCTACGATTTTTAGAAAACCTGAACGTTTTTGATTTTCTTTTTTCCTAGTATAGCATATTTCCATAGAAAATACTAAAAAACGCCTGCTTACGAAGTTGTTCTTAAGAAAAAAACAATTTCGTAAACAAGCGTCTACCCTATCAAATGATGATGAGTGTTCCCGCTAGGACCGAAGTCCCAGCGGTAGACCAGAGCTAGACTAAGAGCACAAGACTCCATCATCATAACACTCAACAAAATTGATGATTTTATACTAATTCGATGATCGCCATTGGCGCAGCATCACCACGACGTGGTTCAGTTTTAAGGATACGAGTGTATCCACCGTTACGTTCAGCATAACGAGGTGCGATTTCTGAGAACAATTTTTGAAGTGCTGTAGTAGAAGTGTACTTATCAGTTGCTTCATCATAGTTTTCAGATGCGATTTCATTACGTACGAAAGCAGCTGCTTGACGACGTGCATGCAAATCACCACGTTTACCTAGAGTAATCATTTTTTCAACAGTTTTACGGATTTCTTTAGCACGAGCTTCAGTTGTAACGATTGATTCGTTGATCAAAAGGTCAGTTGTCAAATCGCGAAGCATTGCTTTACGTTGTGAGCTAGTGCGTCCTAGTTTACGGTAAGCCATGTATTCCTCCTTTATTTATCTTTTAATCCAAGACCCAAGTCAATGAGTTTGAGTTTCACTTCTTCCAAACTCTTGCGTCCAAGATTTCGTACTTTCATCATCTCTGCTTCAGATTTTTCTGTCAAATCATGCACAGTATTGATACCGGCACGTTTCAAACAGTTGTATGAACGCACAGACAAGTCCAGTTCCTCAATCGTACGATCCAAAATACGATCGTCAGATTCAGTATCAGCTTCTTTCATCACTTCAGTTGACTTAGCAATCTCAGTAAGATTTGTAAACAAATCAAGATGTTCTGTCAAGATACGTGCTGAAAGCCCTAAAGCATCTTCTGGAATAATTGTTCCATTAGTCAAGATTTCAAGGGTTAATTTGTCAAATCCATCATTGCTACCTACACGAGCAGGCTCTACTTGATAGTTGACTTTTGTAACTGGTGTATAAATAGAATCTACAGCAAGTGTTCCAACTGGTGCATTATCTTTTTTGTTTTCATCAGCAGGTACATATCCACGACCACTGTTAACAGTCATTGTCGCTTTTAGAGAAGAACCTTCACCGATTGTAAAGAGATAATGATCTGGATTTACAATTTCAATATCACTGTCAGTCAAAATGTCTCCAGCTGTAATTTCAGCGGGACCTTCAACATTCAGTTCAATGATTTTTTCGTCTTCAACGTATGATTTCACTGCAATCCCTTTAATGTTCAGAATGATTTGCATCACGTCTTCACGAACACCTGGAACTGTGTCGAACTCATGCAAGACACCTTCAATGTTGATAGATGTCACTGCTGCTCCTGGTAGAGAAGCTAGTAGTACACGACGAAGAGAGTTACCAAGAGTTGTACCGTAACCACGTTCAAGTGGTTCGATTACAAACTTGCCATAATCTTTATTTTCATCAATTTTTGTTATATTTGGTTTTTCAAACTCAATCATTTAGTTACTCCCTCTTAAACGAAAAGCAGTGTAATGCGATGATTATACACGGCGACGTTTTGGAGGACGAGCACCATTGTGTGGCACTGGAGTCACATCACGAATTGCTGTTACTTCAAGACCAGCGGCAGCAAGCGCACGAATAGCTGACTCACGACCAGAACCTGGACCTTTTACAGTAACTTCAACTGATTTAAGACCGTGTTCTTGTGCAGATTTAGCAGCAGCTTCAGAAGCCATTTGAGCAGCGAATGGTGTAGATTTACGAGAACCTTTGAAACCAAGAGCACCAGCTGATGACCAAGCAATTGCATTACCATGCACATCAGTAATCATAACAATAGTGTTATTAAATGTAGCGTGAATATGAGCAATACCAGATTCGATATTCTTTTTCACACGACGTTTACGTGTTGGTTTAGCCAAGACTTTTACCTCCTATATTATTTTTTCTTACCAGCAATCGCAACAGCTTTACCTTTACGAGTGCGAGCGTTGTTTTTAGTGTTTTGTCCACGGACAGGAAGTCCACGACGGTGACGAATACCACGGTATGAACCGATTTCCATCAAACGTTTGATGTTCAAGTTTACTTCACGACGAAGGTCACCTTCAACTTTGATTGCATCCACTTCACGACGGATAGCATCTTCTTGATCTGATGTAAGGTCACGTACACGAACATCTTCTGAGATTCCAGCAGCAGCCAAAATTTTCTTAGATGTTGCAAGTCCGATACCATAAACGTAAGTCAATGAGATTACTACGCGTTTGTCATTTGGAATGTCAACTCCAGCAATACGAGCCATGTTTTCTCCTTTCTATCTTATCCTTGACGTTGTTTGTGTTTTGGATTTGCTGGGCAAATTACCATAACACGACCATTACGACGAATTACTTTACAGTATTCGCAAATTGGTTTGACCGATGGTCTTACTTTCATTTCTTATCCCTCCAAGTTTTTCGATTATTTAAAGCGGTAAGTGATACGTCCACGTGTCAAGTCATATGGACTCATCTCGACAGTAACACGATCTCCCGCTAAAATACGAATATAGTTTTTACGAATTTTACCAGAAACTGTTGCTAAAATCTGATGTCCATTTTCAAGTTCAACCGTAAACATTGCGTTAGGCATTGTATCGACTACTTTGCCTTCAACTTCAATCACATCGTCTTTTGCCACGCAAAAGCACCTCCATAAATTTCGATTCGATGCCTCTGAAAACAGAGACAACAATTATAAGTCAGACTATCTCAGTATAACATTTGTAGCGATTTTTTGCAAGTGTGAAAAACGCTTTATTTCAAATTTGTCAATACTTTTTCGATGTCTTTGAACACATCATTGATATCTTGATTTCCTTCGATATCGTGGACCAATCCTTTGGCACGGTAGTGAGCAATGATTGGTTCACCTTGGGCGATATTCACATCCAAACGACGCTTCACTGTCTCAGGTTTATCATCTTCACGTTGGTAGTAATCTTCCTCTTTATAGTCAACTGGTGGGTTGAAAACTTTGTGGAAGGTTTCACCTGTTTCGCGGTGGATGATACGACCACTCAAACGTTCCAAGAGACAATCTGGGTTCACTTCGATGTTGATCACACCTTCCAGTTCGATACCAAGTTCCGCCAATGTTTTGTCCAAGGCATGAGCTTGTTCAATCGTACGTGGGTAACCATCCAACAAGAAACCTGTTTCCTTGATGTCGTCCTGTGAAAGGCGTTCTTTAACGATTCCATTTGTAACTTCATCTGGAACCAACTCACCTTTGTCAATATATGACTTCGCAAGTACACCCATTTCAGTTTGATTTGCCATAGCAGCACGGAACATATCTCCAGTTGAAATGTGTGCCACGTGGAATTGCTCCACAATTTTAGCTGCTTGCGTTCCCTTACCTGCTCCAGGTAAGCCCATAATCAAAAGATTCATGATAGGATCTCCTTATTTTGTATTTAAATAGAAGTAGAAATTTGTTTCAACCCCTATTCAAAAACAAAATAGAAGAGGGGAGACGAAAATCTCTCTGATAGATAGACCTTCATACTCCACTCTCTAAGCAAAAATAATCTTGCTTTTATTCTGTTTTGTCCATGAAACCAACATACTTACGTTTCAATAGATAACCTTCTAGCTGTTTGATTCCTTCGATACCAGTTGAGATAATGATCAAAAGACTAGTTCCCCCAAAAGCAACAGCTTCTGAAAGACCAAAGACATCTTTTGCCACAATCGGCAAGATTGAAATCACACCTAGGAAGATTGATCCGACAGTCGCAAGGCGACGAAGAAGTTTCGACATGAACTCTTCAGTACCCTTACCAGGACGGACACCATGAATGTAGGCTCCACTCTTTTGCAAGTTTTCTGCTGCCTTCTCTGGATTGATCTGTACAAATGTATAGAAGAATGTAAAGAGAATGATCAACAAGGCATACATAGCAACACCTGTCGGAGATGTTGTAGATAACATTTCCTGTGCTGTACGTACCCAAGCCCAATCATGACCTGTAGCACTCAAAAATTGAAGAATGGCTGCAGGTGCTGCTGTAATGGAACTTGCAAAGATAACTGGGATAACCCCCGCTGGGTTTACCTTCAATGGAAGGTATGAGCTTGATGGGGCTCCTTGAGCAACTTTTGTATATTGGATTGGAATTTTATATTCTGCCTGTTGAACAAAGGTTGTAAAGTATACAATCAACAAGACAGCGATAATCAAAATAACGACAAAGATAATAGATGAAGTCAAACGGCTACTTGGAATATTGACGAAGTAGTCAACATAGATGCCTTTAATCATCTCAGGAATTGAAGCAACAATACCTGCAAAGATGATCATAGAAACACCATTTCCGTATCCCTTATCTGTAATTTGTTCCCCGAGCCAAGTTACAATCATACTACCTGCTGTGAGGATAATACCAATAGTAACAAAAACTTGTGGAGTTAAAGCTGTCGTTAATAATTTCGCTCCAGATAGAGTATTAAATCCTGCTGTAATCCCGATAGATTGAACAAATGCAAGCACAAGTGCAATATAACGAGTAGCTTGGTTTAGTTTTCTCCGTCCTACTTCCCCTTGTTTGCCCCATTCTACAAACTTCGGTAAAATATCCATTTGTAGCAATTGAACAACGATTGAAGCAGTGATATACGGACTTACTCCGAGTGCAAAAACGGAGAAGTTCTTCATGGCATTCCCTGAAACAAGACTAAGCATGTTCAAGAAAGATAAACCACTGAGAGCTTCTAAACTTTTCGCATTCACACCTGGAACTGTAATACTTGTCCCAATACGGAAAACAAGAATGATAAAAATTGTAAAGAGAATTTTTGATCGAACTTGTTTAACCTTGAGCGCTTCTTTTAGTAATTTAAAAAACATGGGTCACCTCTCTTAGATGACTTCTACAGAACCACCTTTAGCAGTGATAGCTTCCTCAGCTGATTTAGAGAATTTAGCTGCTTTCACAGTCAATTTCTTAGTCAACTCACCGTTACCAAGAATTTTAACTCCTGATTTTTCAGCTTTCACAATTCCTGCTTCGATAAGTACAACTGGAGTTACTTCTGCACCGTCTTCAAAGACGTTCAATTGGTCAAGGTTTACAATTGCGTATTCTTTAGCGTTGATGTTAGTGAATCCGCGTTTTGGAAGACGACGGAACAATGGAGTTTGTCCACCTTCAAAACCAAGGCGAACTCCGCCACCGCTACGAGCTTTTTGACCTTTTTGACCGCGACCAGATGTTTTACCGTTACCTGATGAAGTACCACGACCAACACGGTTACGTACTTTACGAGAACCTTCTGCAGGTTTCAATTCATGAAGTTTCATTATTATTTTCTCCTCTTTTGTAAAATGCTAGCGCCGATAAGAGAGAAAAGGTTGTCTCCCTTATCAACTCGCCTATACATGGTCATCTTAGATGACTATACCTAGTTTTAGGGGATGAGTATTGCCACATCCCCTAAAAATTCATTAGTTTACTTCTTCAACTGTTACCAAGTGAGATACTGCAGTGATCATACCACGGATAGCAGCGTTGTCTTCTTTGATAACAGAGCTGTTCAATTTGCCAAGTCCAAGTGCTACAACAGTTTTACGTTGTGATGGAATGCGTCCGATTGGAGACTTAGTCAAAGTAATTTTAATTTGAGCCATTTTATCCCCTTTCTTATGCCAAATCAGAAACTGAGATACCACGAAGGGCAGCAACTTCTTCAGCGCGTTTCAATTGTTTCAAACCTTCAACAGTTGCGCGAACAATGTTGATTGGAGTGTTAGAGCCAAGTGATTTAGATGTAATATCTGCCACACCTGCCAATTCCACAACGGCACGAACGGCACCACCAGCGGCAACTCCAGAACCTTCTACAGCAGGTTTCAACAATACTTTAGCTCCACCGAATTCTGAAAGAACTTCGTGTGGGATTGTTGTTCCAACCATAGGAACTTCAATCAAGTTTTTCTTAGCATCTTCTACTGCTTTGCGGATTGCTTCTGGAACTTCTTGAGCTTTACCAGTACCAAATCCTACGCGACCGTTGTGGTCACCAACAACAACAAGAGCTGCGAAACGAAGACGACGTCCACCTTTAACAACTTTTGTAACACGGTTGACAGCAACTACGCGTTCTTCTAATTCAACTGCATTGTCTTTAAATGCCATTTTCTAGTGTCCTCCTATTAGAATTTCAATCCGTTTTCACGAGCTGCATCAGCCAAAGCTTTCACACGTCCGTGATATAGATATCCACCGCGGTCGAACACCACTTCTGAAATACCTTTAGCGTTTGCACGTTCTGCAACGAGTTTACCGACAGCAACGGCTTGTTCAGTTTTAGTTCCTTTTGAAACTTCTTTGTCAAGAGTTGAAGCACTTGCGAGCGTTACACCCGCTACGTCATCAATCACTTGAGCGTAGATGCCTGTATTAGAACGGAATACGTTCAAACGTGGGCGATCAGCAGTTCCAGAGAGTTTTCCGCGAACGCGACGGTGGCGTTTTTGGCGGAGTTTGTTTTTATCTGGTTTAGAAATCACAGTTTTCACCTCTTTAGTTTTAAATCGTGTGCTATGCACTAAGTTGGAAAATAGGTTGGTGGTTAAAAATCAACCACTCAACATTATTTACCTGTTTTACCTTCTTTACGGCGAACGAATTCACCAACGTAACGGATACCTTTACCTTTATATGGTTCTGGTGAACGAAGGCTACGTACGTAAGCAGCTGTTTGACCAACTACTTCTTTTGAAATTCCGCTAACAACGATTGTTGTTGGGTTTGGAAGTTCAAAAGTAATTCCTTCTGGAGCTTCAACTTCGTCTGGATGAGATTTACCAACAGCCAAAACAAGTTTAGATCCTTGAAGTTGTGCACGGTAACCAACCCCACGCATTTCAAGTTCTTTCTTGAATCCTTCTGATACACCAACAACCATGTTGTTCAAAAGGGCACGAGTAGTTCCGTGGATTGTTTTCATTTCTTTTGAATCGTTTGGACGGTGAAGAGTTACTTCAGTACCTTCCACACGAATTTCAATATCTTTTGAGAACTCACGAGTAAGTTCTCCTTTAGGTCCTTTTACAGTTACAACGTTGTCATTGTTAGTGATTTCAACACCAGCGGGCAACACGATAACTTTATTACCAATACGTGACATGTTTATTTTCTCCTGTTAAATTGTCAGGCCAGAATGGCCAGTTTTCACGGGGTTAAAGATACTTATTGAGTTCAATAGCTAAATTGAACACGCTCTAAGAACTGTGCAAAATAGATAAGTTGGCTTGTTTGTAAACAAACTTCTCCAACTTCCTAATTTTGCTTTGTTCTTTACGAGCTTTGTATCTTGATTTTACCAAACGTAAGCGATAACCTCTCCACCAACATTCTTTTGGCGAGCTTCTTTATCAGTAAGCAAACCTTCAGAAGTTGAAAGGATAGCAATTCCAAGTCCGTTAAGAACTTTTGGAAGATCTTCACGTTTTTTGTAGACACGAAGTCCTGGTTTAGAAACACGTTTCAAGTTAGTGATAACTTTTTCACCGTTTGGTCCGTATTTAAGGAAAACACGGATGATGCCTTGTTTGTCATCTTCGATGATTTCTACGTTCTTAACAAAACCTTCGCGTTTAAGGATTTCAGCAATCCCTTTTTTGATGTTTGATGCAGGTACTTCAAGTACTTCGTGTTTCGCTTGGTTAGCGTTACGAATACGAGTTAGGAAGTCTGCGATTGGGTCAGTCATAACCATTTTGTTTTTCTCCTCTTACTAGTAGTTTGCAAGTTGCACTTGCTAGTTAATGATTGAGCTGGGCTCAGATAGTATTGACACATTCAAATGAGAGAACTCTTATTTGAACACGAGCTACAACCTGGGCAAAAAAGATAAATTTGATTTGGAGCATCGCTCCTTCACCAAATTTCCTATTTTTGCTGTGGTTGTTACGCTCTTTGTATCATGATATTACCAAGATGCTTTTGTTACACCAGGAATTTGTCCTTTGTAAGCTAATTCACGGAAGCAAACACGGCAAAGTTTAAATTTGCGGTAAACTGAATGTGGACGACCACATTTTTCACAACGAGTATAAGCTTGAGTAGAGAACTTCGCTGGACGTTTGTTCTTAGCAATCATTGATTTTTTAGCCATTAGATTTACCTCCTATATTATTTTGCAAAAGGCATTCCAAGGCCTGTAAGCAATGCACGTGACTCTTCGTCAGTGTTAGCAGTTGTTACGATAACGATGTCAAGACCACGAGTTTTGTCAACGTCATCAAAGTTAATTTCTGGGAAGATCAATTGTTCTTTCACACCAAGAGTGTAGTTTCCGCGTCCATCAAATGATTTTGTTGGAACACCGTGGAAGTCACGCACACGTGGAAGTGAAACTGAAACCAATTTGTCCAAGAATTCGTACATACGTTCACCACGAAGGGTAACTTTTGCACCAATCGCTACACCTTCACGAAGACGGAAGCCGGCGATTGATTTTTTAGCTTTAGTGATAAGTGGTTTTTGACCTGAGATAAGTGCCAATTCTTCAGCAGCTTTTTCAAGACTTTTAGCGTTTGATACAGCTTCACCAACACCCATGTTCAAAACGATCTTATCTACTTTAGGCACAGCCATCACTGATGAGTAGTTGAATTGTTCTGTCAAAGCAGGAACTACTTCATTAAGATATTTTTCTTTTAAACGATTTGCCATTATACTTCTCCTTTCCTTCGTGATTAATCAAGCACTTCGCCTGATTTTTTGTTGTAGCGAACTTTTTTACCGTCTACAAATTTGTAACCAACACGACCAGCTACACCATTTTTGTCCAATACTTGAACGTTTGATACGTGGATAGCTGCTTCTTTCTCGATGATACCACCTTGAGGAAGCTCGTTAGTTGGACGTTGGTGTTTCTTAACAATGTTAACACCTTCAACGATAACTTTGTTTACTTTTGGAAGGGCAGTAAGGACAACAGCTTCTGTTCCCTTATCTTTACCAGCGATTACGCGAACTTTGTCGCCTTTTTTTACAAACATTAGGTTTCTCCTTGATTTTTCTTACGCCCATAAGGGCACCCTAGCTTAAAGCTAGGGGACTAGTTTGTTTGTTTTTGCTCTGCGAAAATCAAAGCAATCCTTCGTCAGTTTCAACTCACCTAACTTAAGTTATGCTTTCGTCTTACTTCCTAGACTTGTTTTAATTTTCTTTGAGCAACCAATTAAAGTACTTCTGGAGCAAGTGACACGATCTTCATGAAGCCACCTTCACGCAATTCACGTGCAACTGGGCCAAAGATACGTGTTCCGCGAGGAGTTTTGTCTTCACGGATGATAACTGCTGCGTTTTCGTCAAATTTGATGTATGAACCATCAGCACGACGAGCACCTGATTTAGTACGAACGATAACAGCTTTTACAACGTCACCTTTTTTAACCGCACCACCAGGAGTAGCTTGTTTTACAGATGCCACGATAACATCACCGATGTTTGCAAATTTACGTCCTGAACCACCAAGAACTTTGATAGTCAAGATTTCGCGAGCACCGCTGTTGTCTGCAACTTTCAAACGAGTTTCTGTTTGAATCATTTCAGTTTTCTCCTTTCAGGTTTGATTAGATGATGACCGCTTCTTCAACAACTTCTACAAGACGGAAACGTTTTGTAGCTGAAAGCGGACGAGTTTCCATGATACGTACGATATCGCCTTCTTTGGCAACATTGTTTTCATCATGTGCTTTGTATTTCTTAGAGTAGTTAATACGTTTACCATAGACTGGGTGGTTACGTTTTGTTTCAACTACAACTGTGATTGTCTTGTCCATTTTGTCAGATACAACACGTCCAACAAGAACCTTACGATTATTGCGTTCCATTGAAATTTCTCCTTCCCTAGTCTATTATTTCGCTTCAGATTGAACTGTTTTGATACGAGCAATTTGTTTTTTAACTTCTTTCAAGCGAGCTGTTTGTTCCAATTGACCAGTAGCAGCTTGGAAACGAAGTTCAAACAATTCTTTTTTCAATTCGTTTTCGCGCTTCGCGAGTTCTTCTTGAGAAAGACCACGAAGTTCTTTAACAAATTCTTTTACTTCATTAAGTTTCATGCCTTCTCCTTATTCTGCTTCACGTTTTACGAATTTACATTTAACTGGCAATTTGTGGCTTGCAAGACGAAGCGCTTCGCGAGCAATCTCTTCAGATACACCAGCGATTTCGAACATCACTTTACCACGTTTAACTGGTGCTACCCAACCTTCAGGCGCCCCTTTACCAGATCCCATACGCACACCGATAGCTTTAGCAGTGTATGATTTGTGTGGGAAGATTTTAATCCAAACTTTACCACCACGTTTCATGTAACGAGTCATGGCGATACGAGCAGCTTCGATTTGGCGGTTAGTGATCCAGTGGCTAGTTGTAGCTTGAAGACCGTATTCACCGAATGCTACTTCTTTTCCACCTTTTGCTTCACCGCGCATTTTTCCACGGAATTCACGACGGTGTTTAACACGTTTAGGTACTAACATTGGTTATTTACCTCCTTTAGTGTTTTTACGAGCTGGAAGAACTTCACCACGGTAGATCCATACTTTAACACCAAGTTTACCGTATGTAGTATCTGCTTCTTCCCAAGCGTAATCGATATCTGCACGAAGTGTGTGAAGTGGAACAGTTCCTTCAGAGTATCCTTCAGCACGGGCGATATCTGCACCGTTCAAACGACCTGATACTTGAGTTTTGATTCCTTTAGCTCCAGCACGCATTGCACGTTGGATTGCTTGTTTTTGTGCACGACGGAAAGCGACACGTTGCTCCAATTGACGAGCAATTCCTTCACCTACAAGGTGAGCATCCAAATCAGGTTGTTTGATTTCGATGATGTTGATGTGTACTTGTTTTCCAGTCAATTTGTTAAGTTTTGCACGGAGTGCATCAACGTTAGCACCACCTTTACCGATAACCATACCTGGTTTAGCAGTGTGAAGTGAAACGTTAACTTTGTTTACTGCGCGTTCAATTTCGATAGTTGAAACTGCTGCGTCAGCAAGTTCTTTTTGAACGAATTTACGGATTGCAAGATCTTCATGAAGGTAATCCGCGTATTCTTTTTCAGCATACCATTTGGCATCCCAATCACGGATGATGCCGACACGCATACCAATTGGATGTACTTTTTGACCCACGATGTTACCTCCTTATTTTTCTGCAACAGCCACAGTGATGTGAGCTGTACGTTTGTTGATTGGTGAAGCTGAACCTTTCGCACGTGGACGGAAACGTTTCATAGTTGGTCCTTCGTTTGCGAATGCTTCAGATACTACCAAGTTAGCTTTATCCAAACCAAAGTTGTTTTCAGCGTTAGCTACAGCTGAGTTCAAAACTTTCAAGATGATTTCAGCAGCTTTGTTTGGTGTGAATGTCAAGATTGCAATAGCATCGGCTACGCTTTTACCACGGATGTTGTCAAGAACAAGACGTGATTTACGAGGTGAAACACGTACTGTACGAGCCATTGCTTTAGCTGAAGTAATTTCTGCCATTTATGTTCTCCTTATTTTCTACGTGTTTTCTTGTCGTCTGCAGCGTGACCTTTGTAAGTACGAGTTGGTGCAAATTCACCAAGTTTGTGACCTACCATGTCTTCTTGGATGTAAACAGGTACGTGTTTACGTCCGTCATAAACTGCGATAGTGTAACCAATGAAACTTGGGAAGATCGTTGAACGACGTGACCAAGTTTTGATAACTTTTTTCTTTTCGTCGTTAGCTTGAGCTTCAACTTTTTTCATCAAATGCTCATCGACGAAAGGTCCTTTTTTAAGACTGCGTCCCATTTTAATTTTTCTCCTTTAAATGTTGTACCACAGCGGCTTGCGCTCACATGGAGCGCTACCGAGCTGGCGGATTTCCTAGTTGCTTAGGCGACTAGTTTACTATTATTTCTCGTTGCGACGACGAACGATAAGTTTGTCAGATTTCGCTTTCTTGTTACGAGTTTTAAGACCAAGAGCAGGTTTGCCCCATGGAGTAGATGGCGCTTTACGTCCAACTGGCGCTTTACCTTCACCACCACCGTGTGGGTGATCGTTAGGGTTCATTACAGAACCACGAACTGTTGGGCGGATACCTTTCCAACGGCTTCGTCCTGCTTTACCAAGGTTTACAAGTCCATGTTGTTCGTTTCCGACAACACCAACTGTTGCACGACAAGTTCCAAGAATCATACGAACTTCGCCAGATTGAAGACGAACAAGAACGTATTTACCTTCTTGACCCAATACTTGAGCAGAAGCTCCAGCTGCACGTACCAATTCTCCACCACGACCTGGTTTCAACTCGATGTTGTGGATCAAAGTACCAACTGGGATGTTAGCAAGCGGAAGAGCGTTTCCGACTTTGATATCTGCTTCTGGACCTGAAACGATGCGTTGACCAACTTCAAGACCTTTTGGAGCGATGATGTATGCTTTCACACCGTCAGTGTAGTGTACAAGAGCGATGTTTGCAGAACGGTTTGGATCGTACTCGATTGTTTTAACAACAGCTTCAACGTTGTCTTTGTTACGTTTGAAGTCAACCAAACGGTAGAAACGTTTGTGTCCACCACCTTGGTGACGAACTGTGATACGACCGTTGTTGTTACGACCAGCCTTACTCTTCAATGCAACAAGCAATGATTTTTCAGGAGTGCTTGTTGTGATTTCAGCGAAATCCAAAGAAGTCATATTACGGCGACCGTTTGTTGTTGGTTTATAAACACGAATTCCCACGATATTTCCTCCTTAGATTATTCAGCTTCAGCAGCAAACAACTCGATTGCTTTTGAATCAGCTGTAAGTGTGATGATAGCTTTTTTAGTTTTGTTAGTAAAACCTGTGTAACGTCCAACACGTTTCGCTTTTGGTTTTACGTTGATTGTGTTAACGTTGGCAACTTTAACACCTTCGAAAGCAGCTTCAACAGCTTGCTTGATCAAAAGTTTGTGTGCACGAGTGTCAACTTCAAATACATATTTTCCTGCTTCAAGTTGAGCCATTGAGCTTTCAGTGATGACAGGTTTTTTGATAACATCATACAAATTCATTATGCAAGAACCTCCTCGATTTTAGAGATAGCTGCTTGTGTGACAAGAAGTTTGTCGCTATTTGCGATGTCAAGAACACTTGCAGTTGTAGCAGTTGCAACTTTCACGTTTGGAAGGTTACGAGCTGAAAGAGCTGCGAATTCATTTCCTTCTTCAAGGATAACAAGAACTTTAGAATCGATGCTCAATGCTGCAAGAACTTTTGCAAATTCAGCAGTTTTTGGAGCTGTAAATTCAAGAGAATCAACGGCTACAAATTTGTTTTCAGCAACTTTTTCAGAGTAAACTGATTTAAGAGCTAGGCGACGAACTTTTTGTGGAAGTTTGTAGCCGTATGAACGTGGAGTTGGTCCGAAGACAACGCCACCACCACGCCATTGTGGTGAGCGGATAGAACCTTGACGAGCACGTCCAGTTCCTTTTTGACGCCATGGTTTGCGTCCACCACCTGATACTGCAGAGCGGTTTTTAACAGCGTGTGTTCCTTGACGAAGGCTTGCGCGTTGGCTGATGATCACATCAAACACAACTGATTCATTTGGTTCAATACCAAATACTGCATCGTTAAGAACAACTTGGCCAGCTTCTTTACCAGTTTGGTCAAATAATGTTACGTTTGCCATTGTGACTGATTTCCCCTTTCTTTATTATTTACCAGCTTTAACTGCTGATTTGATAGTGATAAGAGATTTCTTAGCACCTGGTACGTTACCTTTGATAAGGATAACGTTCTTTTCTGGAACAACTTGTACAACTTCAAGGTTTTGAATTGTTACGCGGTCGCCACCCATACGTCCTGCAAGGTTTTTACCTTTGAATACGCGGTTAGGTGCAACAGGTCCCATAGAACCTGGACGACGGTGGTAACGAGAACCGTGAGCCATTGGTCCACGTGATTGTCCGTGGCGTTTGATAACACCTTGGAAACCTTTACCTTTAGAAGTACCAGTTACGTCAACAACGTCTCCAGCTGCGAATGTTTCAACTGTGATTTCAGCACCAACTTCCAAGCCTTCAACGTTTTTGAATTCACGAATGAAGCGCTTAGGAGCCGTGTTAGCTTTCGCTACATGTCCTTTAGCAGGTTTGTTGCTCAATACTTCGCGTTTGTCATCGAAACCAACTTGGATAGCGTTGTATCCGTCTGTTTCTACAGTTTTAACTTGAAGAACAACGTTTGGAGTTGCTTCAATAACTGTTACAGGGATCAATTCGCCAGCTTCAGTGAAGATTTGAGTCATTCCCACTTTTTTCCCTAAGATTCCTTTTGTCATGAGAAAATAGTTCCTTTTCTATATTTTTTATTCAAAAAGTTTTTAACGAGCGTTTTTCATGCTCAAGGTTTCAAACTTTGGATTAAAGCTTGATTTCTACGTTTACACCACTTGGAAGATCCAATTTCATCAAAGCATCAACTGTTTTTTGAGTTGGGTTAACGATATCGATCAAACGTTTGTGTGTACGCATTTCGAATTGTTCGCGAGAGTCTTTGTATTTGTGAGTCGCACGAATGATTGTGTAGAGGCTACGTTCAGTTGGAAGTGGGATTGGACCCGCAACTTGTGCACCTGTACGAGTAGCTGATTCTACGATTTTTGCAGCCGCTGTGTCAAGCGTACGGTGTTCGTAAGCTTTCAAACGGATACGGATTTTTTTGTTTGCCATCTTTTTCTCCTTTTCGTCTATTTAAGATAATAGGCTAGCTCCACAAGAAAACCGACGCGCGTTGCGTGGCAATGCAACCGAGCGTGTCGCAACCTCTTGCATCAAAGCTAAGGCTGTAATTTACAGCACCATAATAGAATAACACAAAGCCCCTGTGATTGCAAGGGATTTGTGAGCTTTTTTTCGTTTTTTTGGGATGAAACTGTTTTCCTATTTCATCTTCATACAATTACTAATTTACGACTATTAAAACCAATCTTTTCTTCTATATAATACGAGTCATTTTGACTTTGAATTTATCTTCTGATTGATCCACTAAGATATCTGCTTCAGACTCGGTTTCTCTATAGTAACGCAGATACTGCTCCCGTCTCATCTGATGGCTAGCTAACACAAAGGAAGTATCTCGATTTCTCATAGTTGTATCTCGAGCTAAGCGCCTCTTTAATTCGGTCTCCTCATCCGTGTAGAAACAGATGGTTTTGTCAAAGAGTTCCTTGGGTAGAAAGCCCACAGACATCCCTTCAACAATCAGAATCGGTTTGACTCCAGATAAGATCTCGCTAGCCTTCCACGGTTCATCGATTGTTAAGATATCCATACCTGCCTGCAAGGCGAGAATATCTCTCTGTAAACTTGCCAGTTCATGCGCCACTGGGAGACAAGCTGTCACCTTTTGATCAGGTGCTTGCTTTGGTACTACCAGGTGACGTTCTGAGGTGATATAGGGATCTGTTTCTAGCAAATTTACTCTAGTAGGATCTAGGGCTTGATATAATCCCTGAGCGAAGGTTGACTTACCTGAAGCTCCATGACCGTAGATCCCTAGCGTCCTAATTCTTCCCGTTTCAATCTCTGAAACCAGTTGTTCTATCAGGTCTTTTTTCTTCATTCTCTCTTCACCTGTTCATAGCTTTCTTTTCCGTCATTAAGCTTGTCCCAAATCACCACCTGCCCACTTTTGAGGGATTTTTGCACATCGATAATTCGTTGATTAGAGGAACCTCGAAACTGGAGCATGAGATTACGCTTGCTTTTATCATACCGTCCATCGACAAGGATGTCAATCAGTGATAAGAGTTCCAGTTTATCTGGAGTTTCCAGCATCATTTCTTCCCACGTGTAGCCCGTCCAGGACCAGATGTCTTTATCTGGCAATTCCTTTCGAATGCGTTTAACGAGAGGCAAGAGAATTCCTGTATTAAGAAAAGGTTCTCCTCCCAGCAGGGTCAATCCTTGAACATAGGGCTGGGTAAGGTCTACCATGATCTGTTCTTCTAACTCTGCTGTATAAGGAATACCTGCATTGAAAGACCAAGTCGCAACATTATAGCACCCTTCGCAGTGAAACATGCAACCTGATACATAGAGAGAGTTTCGCACACCTTCTCCATCGACAAAGTTAAAGGCCTTATAGTCAATGATACGCCCTTTACTGAGTTCTTCACTTTTCCATTCACCTGGTTTTGGTGTATTCCATGTCATCCTTCTACTCCAAATCTATCCAGTAACGTTCTACGCCATTGCGAACATCCTCAAACACTCCACCATTTGCAACAATCACCGCCCTACTAGCAGGATTTTCCGTACTACAGGTCACAAGTGCTTTTTTGATGTTCTTCTCCTTGGCAACTTGCAGGCCTTGTCTGAGGGCTTCTTTGGCATAACCTTTACCTCTTACAGAAGGGCGGATGGAGTAGCCAATATGTCCACCTTCCACAAATAATTTGTCATTCAAGGACAAGCGCAGGGCTAAAAATCCCAAAGGCAAGCCAGTCTCATCAAAGGATAAAAATTTGATTGCAGGAACCCAGCCTACTGGCAGGTTGGCAGCATCCTCTTGCTGCTCTACAATCTTTAAACAATCCTCATAATCCTTTGCTCGCTTCCAAGCAGAGCCCATGCCACCGTGCATATAGGATTTTGCTGCATCGAACTCCGCAATCATCTCTAATATAGCTTCTTTATCTTCCAAAGTTGGTCGTCTTAGCTCCATGCTTCCTCCTTAATCGACATCCATCCAGTAGCGCTCCGTTCCGTTTCGAACATCCTCCAACTCCCCACCATTAGCCACAATCACCGCCCTACTAGCAGGATTTTCCGTACTACAGGTCACAAGTGCTTTTTTGATGTTCTTCTCCTTGGCAACTTGCAGGCCTTGTCTGAGAGCTTCTTTGGCATAACCCTTGCCTCTTTCAGAGGGGCGGATGGAGTAGCCAATATGGCCCCCATTTTCTAGTAAGTAGTCATTTAATCGGAGACGAAGGTTGAGAAAGCCAAGAGCCTGGCCTGCTACGTCAAAACTAACCAGCTGGATAGCAGGAACCCAGTTTTCAGGAATATTGAGTCCCGCTTCCGCTTGAAGATTTTCTTCTAGCCACTCTTCATAAACAAAATTCTCAGCATCCCAAAATCCACCGTCGTGAGGGGACTGAGCTTGTTCAAACTCTGCCATTATCTCTAAAACTGTTTCTTTATCTGCCAATGTTGGTCTGCGTAGTATCATTTTCACCTCCAATTAAGAGAAAAGTGAGAGGCAACTCTCACTTTTATTTTTTCTTGTTCTTGTTTAAAAACTGTTCTCTGAGGTTGAGCAAGCGTTCTTTTTTACCTGTTCCACCTTTCGAGTGTTTCACGTGATAACGGGTCACTTGTGCGCGTCCCTTATCGTCTAATTGGTATTTCCCCATTCTATTTCCTTCTAATTTCTCACTTCATGTCCGGCTGTTTTAATGGTTGAACCGTTCATGTGTTTGACACGCGCAGCGATTTCCTTGTGGCGTCCGTTAACCATCGGACGCGCTTGAGGATTTCCCAGATAACCACACGTACGTTTGACCACATCTACTGTTTTAGGGTCGCTATTGCCACAGTTGGGACAAGCAAATCCTCTTTCAGTTGGTTCAAAATCCCCTTCAAAGTCACACTTGTAACAGCGATCAATCGGAGTATTGGTTCCTAGATAGCCAACTCGGTCATAGGCATAGTCCCAAACAGCTTCGAGGGCCTTAGGATTTTGTTGAAGAACTGGATACTCACAATAATGGATGAAACCACCTGACGCACCTGCTTCTGGATAAACTTTTTCAAAATCCAGCTTTTCAAACGGTGTCGGATTTTTACGAACATCGTAGTGGAAAGAATTGGTGTAGTATTCCTTATCTGTAATATCAGGAATAGAACCAAACTTCTCTGTATCTAGTCGACAGAAGCGGTCTGTCAAGCTTTCGGATGGTGTTGAGTAGATAGAGAAATGGTAATCATATTGATCTGACCACTCTTCTACACGTCGTTTCATATCACGAATGATGTCAAGCGTGAATTCCTTGGCTTCTGGATTGCTTTCCCAGCTGTTGCCAAAGAAGACCGTCGCCACTTCGTACAAACCGATATAGCCTAGAGAAATAGTTGCACGGCGATTCTTAAAGAGTTGGTCAACACTTTCTTCTTTTCCAAGACGGCGGCCAAAGGCTCCGTACTGATAAAGGATAGGGGCATTCGCTGGTGTTGCTTCCTTGGTACGTTCAACACGGTAAACCAAAGCATCTTCTGCGATGTTCATACGTTCATTGAAGATTTCCCAAAACTTATTCAGATCCCCTTCAGACTCGAGGGCGATACGAGGTAAATTGACTGTCACAACACCTAGATTCATACGACCTGAATTGACTTCTACACCATTTTCATCCTTCCATCCTTGGAGGAAAGAACGGCAGCCCATAGGAACCTTGAAAGAACCAGTCAGTTCGATAATCTTATCATAGGACAAGACATCTGGGTACATCCGCTTGGTTGCACACTCGAGGGCCAACTGTTTGATGTCGTAGTTAGGTGAACCTTCCTCTAAGTTAAGTCCTCTTTTTAGCGTAAAGATGAGTTTAGGGAAGATGGCTGTTCGATGTTCTGAACCAAGACCCTTGATTCGGATGTTTAAGATAGCTTTTTGAATTTCCCGTTCAAAACGACTAGTTCCTAAACCAAAACCGAGCGAAGTAAAAGGTGTTTGACCATTTGAAGTGAAGAGAGTGTTGATTTCATACTCAAGAGATTGCATGGCATCGTAGATGTCCTTTTGGGTTTTCTTCCAAGCGTAATCTTCCCGTTTGTCAGGCAAGACCCACTCATCCGCATCCTTGAGGTGTTTTTGATAATTCTTCTCTGCATACGGAGCTAAGACTTCATCGATACGGTCAGCTGAGCAGCCCCCGTACTGGCTAGAAGCAACGTTGGCGATGATTTGTGAAATTTGAGCTGTCGCAGTCTGGATAGACTTGGGACTCTCTACCTCTGCATTGCCAATCTTAAAACCATTTTCCAGCATGCCTTTAAAATCAATCAAACAGCAGTTAGTCATAGGAGTGTAGGGGCTGTAGTCCAAGTCATGATAGTGGATATCCCCTTTTTGGTGAGCATTGGCTACGTGCTTAGGAAGCATTTGTAGCCCGATTGACTTCCCAACAATCCCTGCTGTCAAATCACGCTGGGTGTTGAAGACATCGCTGTCTTTATTGGCATTTTCATTGACAACTGCTTGATCTTTATTGAGAAGTTTATGGATACTAAAGTTGATATCTGTCGCTTTTGAGCGCTCAAAATCCCTTTGTGTCCGATAAGTGATATACTCCTCAGCCAGCGCATACTCTTTAGCTTCAAGGAGTTCATGTTCTACGACATTTTGAATTTCGTAAATCTTAACCCCTTGAGGGAAGCGGCTGTGAATTTCCGTCACGATTCTTTCAACTAGACCATTTAGGCGTTTTTCTACTAGAGGCGTAAGGTCCATAACCTTTTCCGCCGCCTTGTGGAGAGCCTTGTCAATCTTGTCTACATCAAACACCACACGTCTACCATCTCGTTTTTCAACGAACAAGGTGGGAACGGTTGCAAGCTTTTCTTCTAATACAATCATATCCATGCTCTTTTCTAAAATATTGTTGAATTCTTTATATTCAGTATTATACCACTCTAAAAATAAAAATCAATATCTTGTGTCAAAAATCCTAAAATTTTTAAAATTCCACAAGATATTGATTTTTTGTTATTTTGATTTATAAAGTTTGAACTCGCTAGTATCTGTCTGAACAAGCTCATATTTTTCACTGAGCCAGCTCTCTACATCCGACCACAAGGCAACTTTTTGATTAACCATAATCATCTTTGGTTGATTTTCTTTTAGATCATTCATCAGTTTGGTTTTATTTTCGTCGCTTGCAGTATAGAGTGTTGGTGTCACTAAAGAAGTCGGCGCCAAGCGTTCACTTGCACGATAGAAATCTGGACGATCATCCCAAGCATAGACTCGATCCTCAGAACTCGTTTGCTGTTTGACCACACTAGCAAGACGTTCTCTCTCCTGATAAGTCGCTGGGTGTGAAAGGTAGCGACTCAGGATAGGAAGAGCAATGAGGTAGGCAAGGGCAAACAGTGGCAGATAGAAATTCCCTTTAATAAAAGAGGCTTTTTTCTCACGTCTTCTACGACGGTTTCCTCCCTCCGAAGCAGTTTCCTTGATTCCTGTCAGAAGGAGCAAGACCAAGAAAGGAAGGAGAATAACGAGACGAGTACCGTTGACAGGTTCATTTGAGAGAATCAATATTCCCAAAGAAACCAACAAGCCCAAGCTAGTAGCAATTGATAAGGCATATTGCTTGGCTGGTTTTGACTGGAATAAACCAGTAAAGAGCAAACCAAGGGAACCTAGCCCCACAGCGAGCAAGCCATAGAAAGCCGCATTTTCAAGTAAATGTGAATTTGAAAAGAGGCTAAGAGTATTTACTGGATATAAGGTCTGGCTAATAGCATCCCCAAAACTACCTGTCCACACTGTATAGTAGCCCAAAGGATAGAATAAGAGTGAAAACCCTAAGGCTGACGCAAAGAACTGATATAACCCGTGAACCAAGCGACCTTTGCCTAGATTAAAGCCAATGATACCCAGAGCCAGTACAGCCGCAAATAAGGCTGTAGGAAGCGGTGCAAGGAAGAAAGCGAGAGCAAGGCTCATCCCTACTCTTACAAATCCTTTGTCGTCATTTGGATAAGCCAAATAGTTCGTAACAATGCTCAATGAATAAAATAGGAAAGGCAAGGCTACTAAGAGAGCATAGCCACCACCAAAAGCGAGTCCTGCCACTAACAAATAGAACACAAATACCAGCTTCTTGGCTTCTTCTGCTTGACCAGTAAGAGCATCTGCAGATTTAAAAAGGAAAACACCTGCTCCAAACAAGGCCAACCACTCAACCAAAGCAAGCAGAATACTTCCTAGGGAAAGATAGGTTAGCAAGTAATAGAGCAATCCATTCGTTCCAAAGTAATCTGTATACATTTGACCATTTTGATGCAAGGCCCAACCGGTATAAAGATCCTGAGTTTGTTGCGGACTGACTAAACCAAAAATAAAAGGCAGGACAATCGAAATGGCTGTGGCCACTAAACTCCAAAGCATGATACTAAAAAAGGGAATGGAAGCTCCTTCTCTCTTTTCTGACGTTGACCAGTCTTGGTAATGAGATTCTTCTTGTTTTTCATCTATTTTCCCGTATACGTTCATTCAATTTCTCCTCTAAGTTTATCTGTTTTAGTATATCAAAATCTTACAGGAATGTCAGCTTGGGATTGATATTTGCTGAATTTCTTATCCAATAGCGCAAAGCGTTCGATTTCACGAAAACGGTGGAATCGACTATTTCTATACTCTCTGATAAAATCATCATCTTCTAGATTAAGCATGGTTTTCTCCTTTACTTATCTATTCGTAAGAAGACAAAAATAAGACCCAGCCTTGGGCTAGATCTTGGTCGATAGTTAGAGCATAGGTGCAAACAACTGGACAATTTCCTTGATTAGGCTTTGATACCAGCTGGTTTTGATGGTGTGGGGATAAATTTCTTGAGAAACTTTAAAAATCTCTTCGAAGTCCCTTTCAATAGCGATGATAGACTGCGTTCTATAAAGTAAGACGGCATTTTCATAGTGGTGAAGCAAGCTCCGATAGTCAAAATTGATGGTCCCCACGGTGGCTGCCTCTCCATCGACAAGCATTTGCTTGCTATGAAGGAATCCCGGACTGTACTCATAAATACGAACTCCAGCAGACAACAAGTCAGGATAGGCTCCGCGAGTAACCAATTGGATGACCTTCTTATCTGGGATACAAGGCGTCACAATTCGCACATCTACCCCTCTCAGAGCTGCATTTTTGATACTTTCAGTTAGATCGTAGTCCGCAATCAGATAGGGAGTCGTGATATAGACGTAATCTGTAGCTTGATTGATAAGATTTTGGTAGACCGTTTTTCCAACTTGAGCTCTGTATATGGGTTTTGGTCCACTACTATAGGGAATACAGAGCCCCATCCCATCTTTGGGCTGATTTTCGAGATGGTATTGGTCAAAGTCACTAATCTCCCCACGGTTGATGTACCAGGCAGATAAAAAGAGTCTGGTAAAAGCCTTAACTGCCGGTCCATCCAGACGAATTCCGCTATCCTTCCAATAACCAAAGCGTTCGATATGGTTGATATACTCATCGGCAAGATTGACACCACCTGTATAGGCAATTTGACCATCGATAATCATGATTTTACGGTGATCACGGTTGTTATAAGCAACAGTCAAACGTGGAATCACCTTGTTAAATTTATGGGCTTCAATCCCTCGACCACGAAGCTGGATGGTGTAGTCGCCAGGTAAGGTTGCCATACAACCAATATCATCATAGAGAAGCTTCACCTCTACTCCTTGAGCTGCCTTTTCTTCCAAAATCTCCAAAATACTATTCCACATCAAACCTTCTTCGATGATATAGTATTCGAGAAAGATAAACTTCTCCGCTTTCTTGAGATCCTCTAGCATCTGATGCCACATACTTTCACCAGATGCAAAAAATTGTGTATCCGTTCGATCATAGACATCGGCATTCGTGTCCATGCTGAGGAGTGATTTGATAACGCCGTAAGCTGACTTGTCTTGTTCCTTTAACTCCAAACGGAGAGCTCTGCTATTGTCCTCTCGATCAACCATTGATTGGAGCTGCTTTAACTGCTTCATCTCTTTTTTAGATAAACGACGCTCTCCAAACATGATATAGAGCAATGGCCCAAACACTGGAACAAAGGCTACTAACAGCCATGTTACCTTACTCTCGGGATTCATAGATCGATTGACAATCGATACAATGGTCGCTAAGCTCACTAAAATGACTAGGATAATCCAGACAATTGGAGCCATTTGCCCAAGATAGAGAAATAAACCAAAGACGATAAACAACTCTGCCAACATGATGGTAATACTAAAACCATATTTGGACATGAGTAGCTGCATTTTTCTAGCTGTCATACATCCCCTTCCTTTTCTAACATTCTCCTTAACTGCTTGATAAACTAATGTTTCTACTAGTATACCTCAGTTCAGGTGTAGATGGCAACCTTTTGCCTTTGCTCAAGTTCCAGTCGTTCCGTGTTTAGGTAATTGTTACAATTTCAGAGCCAACATATTGACCGTCATACCAGCTGCAGTCCCCATAAGGTAGACGACATCTCCCTCCTTGATAAGTCCATGCTCCAAAGAATAAGCCAGGCCAAACGGTACAGATACTGACACCATATTTCCATAGTCAGTGACGAGATTGAGGTACTGATTCTCAGCCACACCTAGTTTTTCCATGACCAAAGGAAGAGCACGACTTGCTTGATGAGGAATGATATAGTCCACGTCTGCCAAGGCTAGCTGTGTTTTTTCTTGAAACTCTTCAAACATGACTGGGATTTTACGAGCAGACAAGAGGAGGATTTTCTTCCCCTTCATGTCAAACATATAGTTGGTCTTCGTCTCTTCAGAGTACTCTTTTGGTTGAAAAGAAGTCAGACCTCCACGAATCTCCGTATCGTGAGCTCCTTCTGACCAAGTACGTTGGAGACTAGCAATGATCCCTTTTTCCTGATGACTTTTTTGGAAAATAAAGGCTGCTGCACCATCACTAAAGAGTTCAAAACTTTCTTTTTGCTTGGGATTGAGCCCTAAACTACCAACCTCACTAGACACAATCAAGACACGATTGTATTCGTCCGCCTCAATCAAGTGGGACATAGTCGATAGAGCAGAAATAAAGCTGGTACAGGTCGTATTGATGTCCATTGCTGGAATTGAGAGTCCTTTTGCCACGCGCTCATGAATCAAGGCAGCCGTACAAGGAATAGGCTGAACACCAACTGCACTAGCTGATACAAGGCAATCGATATCTTTAATATCCAAATTTGCATGTTCAAGTGCACGGTGGATAGCTCCTTCTGCCAAGTCGAGTTGCGTTTCTTCATTTTCAACTACACGATAACGGGTCTGGTCTTTAAATTGAACTGTATGCTTTGGAAGGCAAATGCCATAACCTGCGATTTCTACATGTCTTTTTACTTCTGTCATTGTCTTTTATCCTTTCATAAACGTTGGATTCGTTTGAGTTTACGGCTAGTATCCCAGTGATAATCTGAAAATTGGATTTGAGGAACTGCAAACTGCTTTTGCTGGGCCAGGAGTTGAAACTGTGCTAAAATAGCTGTCTCCATGCCCTCATCTCGTTGACTTAAACAAACTTCCACTAACTTCTCCGAATGTTGTTTGACTTGGTAATCTCCTACATTCTCCACAAAGAGGATGCAACGTCTGATAAAGTCTGGATAGATGGTCACCTGTCCCCAATCCAGTCCTTCGAAATAGAAGATGTCGTCAGAGCGTCCTTCGACCTTGTCAATCCGTGTATAGTAGGAACTACATGGACAAGGCTCCGGATTTTCAAACAAGATATCATTGAGCTGGTAGCGATAAACAGGCTGACTACTTCGTTTAAAGTCCGTAATGATTGGATAAAAACGGCGGTCATCTAGATACTGCTTTTCCACAAAGATAATGTCTTCGTTGAGATGGAGATTGCCAGCTGAGCAAGTGCAGGCCAGGAAACCTTCAGTTGCTTGATAGACCTGGTCAATAATGGATAGAGAAAAGGCTTCTGCGATGCGTTCCTTATCCTTATCTTCCAATATTTCTGCCACCGAAACGATTTTTTGTGGGTGAATGGCTAACTCTCCAGCATTTAGTCGTTTGCTCAACTCGAGCAGCATAGAGGCAGGTGCCACCACAATGGTTGGTTGGTAGCTATTGAGACGCCCGATATGATCATCTATATTTTTGAAAATATCAAAATACTCTAAGCGAATGAGCGCTGTATTGATGGTCTGATAGAGTTCATTGTCAGCTCTCAGGAAAAAGGCGATGCGGTGTCCAAAAAGCTGCCCCTTGGGCAACATCTTTGCCAAGATAGCCGCAGCCCACATACTTCGCTCTTTCTCTGTTGTGATAAAGAGCCCCCGATGTCCAGACGTCCCTGAAGACAGACCGACGGCTACTTCGCCTTTAAGTTCAGTGAAGTCACGGGTCTTTTCACTTTCAATAGCTAAGGATAAGGCTTCATCACGATCCACTCCTTGGGTGTTGAGCTCATTGAAATGTTCCATCATAAAAGCCTTGTCCATATGGTCAAAGTTGCTAGGAACCCCATTTTTAAAGTAGGGCGACTCTCGCTTTAAAAAGTCCATATAGTTAGCTAATTGCTTTTTCTGATAGTTTTCTACAGCTTCTCGAGATTTGAAATGATGAAGCCATCGAGTTTGGATAAAGGTTTTAAGAAAGGTTATTTTTTTCATGTAAGATTGACTCTATCCTTTCTACAGGATCATGGCTAACAACTACCTCGATACCGTCCTTTAAGACTTCCTCCAGAAACTCTGTCCCCCTGATATAGTCGGCCTTATTATCCTGGACCAAGGAAGGAATCAGGTGCATCTGCTTGGTGTAAGGTAAGAGGTCAATTCCCCAACAGAGATCCGCTGCAATGAGGAGATTAAGGTCTGGAAAATATAGACAGGCTTGCCCCCTAGCATGCCCGTCAACAGAGGCTACTAGGATACTGCCATCTCCGAAAAGATCACAAATCGGACGATAGGGAAAAGTTGAAACTTGCTGGTCAGATCTGATAATGGTTAGATTTTTCTCAAAAGAAGCTGGTAAAAACTCCTTGAAAATCAAGTCTTTCAACTGGGGTTTTTGGTAGACTTCATATACTTCTTTTGTCAAGATAAAGGTTGCACGAGGAAAGAAACTAGCTCCTCCCAGATGATCTGGATGTAAGTGTGATAGAAGAACATAGTTAATTTCTTCTGGTTTGATTCCCTTCGCTTCCAGCAAACGTGAAATCTGGTCCTTCTCCGTCATCTGAACAGGCGTTCCTAGCCGATAGAAACCATAGCGAAGCCGGGTCTTAATATCGTAATGATAGCCTGTATCATAGAGGAGATAGCCCTTGTCCCTGTGTTTGATAAGAAAAACACCTGCTGGAAAGGTCATCTTTTGATTCTTGACTCCCTTAAATAGCAAACCTGTGTAGCTGGTACAGTAGCCTGCTGGGAAATAATCAATGCTTTCGATAATCTTGGACATATTGTTCAATCCCTTCCGAAATACTGATTTGAGGGCGATACCCCAAGTCTCGCTCCACCTTGCTGATGTCCAACGTCTGACTATAACGGAGCAGATAATAGGTATAGCGTGTCAGAGGCGGTTCACCTTTGAGTTTCAAGACCTTATACAGAAACTCTAAACTAGTAGCAATAACTGAAAGAAGAGGAGCTGGCACTTTTCTGTATGTTATTGGATAGCCCAACCCTCTCAAGGTTTCTTCTATCAAATCCTTAAAGGCTCTTGGTTCCCCATTGGTAATATTATAAACTTCGCCACTAGCTTGAGGGGTCTCTAGTGCCAAGCGAATTGCCAGAGCGACATTTTCCACACAGGTCATATCCATGAGCTGACGACCGTCCCCTATCAAGGGAATGCCAATCTTCTGACTGAGTTTGAGAACCCGAGGCAAAATACTGGTATCCCCAATCCCAAAAAGCCCACGAGGTCGTAAAATAATACTCGGAACATCGGGATAATCCTTAAACAGCTTCTCCGAAGCTAGTTTACTACGAATGTAGTTGTTTAGATTATTTTCCTGAGGCGCATCGCTTTCTTTGATAGCTAGCTGATCTCGAGGAGCAGCATAGATGCTAGGCGAGGACACATAAACCAAACGCTGAATACCAGCCTCTCGGCAAGCATCCAGAACATACTTGGTCCCCAAGACATTTGTCTGGTAGAAATCTTCCCAAGGTCCCCAGACAGTAGAAAGAGCACCCGCATGCACAACCATGTCCATCCCCTGACAAGCCTGAGTCAGATCCTCTTGCTTGGTCAAATCTCCCTGAAAAAATGCCACAGAGGAGTTCTCTAAAGACTGACCCACCTTGCGATTGCGTCCAAAAGCGCGTACCTGATAGCCCTGCTGACTGAGCTCTTCAACAACATACTTGCCTAGAAAGCCCGTAGCACCTGTTACCAATACTTTCTTCATTCTTTACTTCTCCTTGTCCCCTAAGAGCCGATGTATTTCGCTCTTCAGAATCTCTGTTGGCTGATAGATTTGAGCTGCACGACTAAGTTTGTTTAAGTCTGGCCAGTCATCTCTAGCCAACAACTCATCAAAGGCGCGTCCAATCGCTTGCGTATCCTCTCGTTTAGCAGTCAAGGCAATCCCTGCCTCTAATCCACGAACTGCATAGTCATACTGATCATAGTCATGGGGGAGAATCAAGGCAGGCTTACCATAGATGATACACTGGTAAAAAATACCTGCACCACCATGATGAATCACATAATCCATCTGAGGAATGTACTCCATATAGGGAAGATAGGATACCACAGAAACATTGTCCATGAGCTCTTCACATTGGAAGTCTTGTCCGCCAAACCCCAGAGTCACAAAGAAGTGACAATCTGGATGTGCTTCTGCCAATTGTTGTGTCTGATAGAGGAGATTGTCTTTGGCCCATGCTAGCTGAGTGCCACAGGAGACAAGGACCTTCTTATAACCTGCATAAGGAGACAAATTGAGGGGATAATTTTCTGCCCTCTCAATCGAAGACCCAAAAGGTCCCACCCAAAGGTAGTGCTCTGGAAAACCACTTTTCAGCTCCAACTCTTTCATCCCAATTCCCAAGATGGAATAGGGTGAATAGATGGTTTCCTGACCTTTCTGATTGTAGAGCTTAAAATCGTAACGTTTCAATCGTTCTCTCAATAAAAAGCTTACGATTCGTTTCCCTAAACGAGTTCCTTTTCTTCCTAACCATTGCTGAGCAGATTGGAAAGATGTTTTTGGACTGCCCATTCCTCCAAAGAAACAAGGCGGTCCATCTGTCGTTTCAATGGCAAACTGTGTCGCCATCGTGGTAATCCAGGGAATATTCAACTGTTCCGCTACAAGTCCTCCAGAGAGGGTTATAAAGTCCGCAATCACAATATCCGGTCTATTTTCCTGCCACTCTTGCACTAATTGATCTGAAACCACATTGATCAAATCAAGACTAGCTGACAACTGTCGATAAGCAGAAAAAAGGTTTAACTGCCCTTCATTGTTGGCTACACGCTCAAACTCATCTACACAATTTTCTAAAATGGGAATCACCTGGAATCCCATCTCCTCTGCTACAGTTTTTCGTTGTGGTCCTGTAAATAATCGAATCTCATACAAGGGATCCTTCAACAAGGGTGCAAGTAAATTCAGTGTTGGGAAGAGATGCCCACTCAAAGGAACTACAACCACATCAATTTTGATTTTTCTCATATGTCTAGGATAGCAAATTTTTAAAAAAAGAACTACCAAAATGATAGTTCTTTACATTATTATTTATATTTTGAAGAATAAGTCCCTTCCACTCTACTTGATATTTAGAAGAGTTCTTTGTAGAGAGCAATGGTTTCTTCTAAAGTTGGCATATAAGAAGTTTTACAAACATTTGTAAGCGTTTTAAGTAAAAAGTTAGTAAAGAACAGCCAACCCTTTTTTCAAGAAAAAAGCTCCAAAAAGATAGCTTTCATCTCATTGGAACTTTTACTTAATCATTATTGCTTAGTTAATACCACTCGGTCAGATGCCTCTCGGTCCATATCATCGATAATCAATTGATTACCATTAACCGTGTAAATTTTGACATCATCACCGATAATGACACGTTGATTTTCTGGCTCAAAGCTGACTTGCTTGATTTCCTTATCTCCATCTGGCTCGACCTCAGTCCATGTACCAGTTTTACCTGTTACAACAAGAGTGATTTGGTCATTCTCATCTTTTTCAGTATAGGTACCATCGATATTCGTAGGTTGAGCTACAGTAGTGTCCTGACTTGAGGATGCCTGTGGTTGACTAGCGCTTGTCGTAGCGCTAGAAGATGATTCTTGTTGAGTAAATGATTGCTGAGCAGATTGCTGGGTAGGGGCTTGTGCCTTAGGTCCACAAGCTGCTAAAAGACTAAGAATTGCTAGGGAAGCAATAGAAAGTGTGAATGTTTTCGTTTTCATAGCGATTTCCTTTCTTTTGTGCCAATGTTTTGCTGGAATCGTTTCCAGATATACCTCCTACCTCAAGTATAACAACTTAAGCCTAGAAGGTCAACTAATCCCATCGCTTCCTTGCAAACTCGCTCGGACTTCCGAGATAAAGTAGAGCGAGCCCGTCACGAAAAGCAAGTCCTGATCTTTGGCCTTTTCTTCAAATTCTCTGATAAAACCGCCATAGGAAGAAATCAAATCGTAACCCGCCACATCCTTTTCATCCAGAGAGCCTTGGTAGTCAAAGCCTGTTACCTTAAGTTCCACCTCAGGCAACTGCTTAGATAGATAGCCTAACATCCCCTGATAATCCTTGCGTTTAAGTGCTCCAAAAAGGATGCGAACCTGGTAACCTTGCTGGATTTTCCCTTGGATAAACTCGACTAGACGAGTCAAGGCTGGCAGATTGTGAGCCCCATCTAGGTAGATTTGTGGACGAATCCGTTCCAATCGACCTGCCCAATGTGTCTCCTTCAAAGCCCGTCTGACAAACTCTTCTTCGACCCTTTCACCTCTTGACGCCATAAACAGAAGAAAAGTTTCTAAAGCCAAGGCGGCATTTTCTTGCTGATAAGCACCTTCTAAACCGATTTCAAGCTGTGAAAAGTTTGCTAGCTTACTTGAAAAATCCCCAGCATTCAAGGTGAAGTCTCGCCCAGCTTGATAAAGTTCGACAGCTAACTCTCTCGCTTTACTTTGACAGACAAGCTCCGCTTCTGGAGTAAGCTTGGCAATGACTGCCTTCTTGCCAGCCTTGAAAATACCAGCTTTCTGCTCGGCTATTTCCTCCAGACTATCGCCCAAGGTCTCCTGATGATCTAGCCCAATCGAAGCAATAACTGCAATCTCTCCTGTTACGACATTAGTGGTATCAAGCAAACCACCAATCCCCACTTCTAGCAGAACCAGATCCACTCCCTGCTCTTTAAAGTAAAGCAAAGCAATCAGAGTCAGTAATTCAAAAAAGGACAACTGGTCATAGGTTTGCAAAAGCGTCTTTTCCATCTCATTGACCTGCTCCGCCAAACGGATAAAATCTGCATCAGCAATCGGTTGCCCATTGATACAGATTCGATCATGGATACTGATGATATGAGGAGAGGTAAAAGTACCAACTTTTTTTCCATGAGCAACAAACAACTCCCTCATGAAGGCAATAGTTGACCCTTTACCGTTAGTCCCTGTTACGTGGATAATAGGATAAGTCTTCTCAGGATTCCCCAGCAAATCCACTGCTCGCTGCATTCGTCCAAGTCCAGATCTAAAGTTTAAACCAATCCGACTATGAAGCCATTCTTCTACTTCAAACATACATGTCTCCTTAACAAAAGTCCAATCAACTAGCGCACTAAAGTATTACTGCAAATAAAAAGCGAGGCCGGGATAAAAATCCCGACCTCTTACCTGGTTAGCTAATCACTAGCTACTATGAATTTCAACGTGAGCTAAAAACATCCACTGGATGTTCCAACTCTTTCTAGTTTCTAGGAGTTGGGGTGATACAGTCTCCCAGACATACCAGTTCTCTCTTATTTTAAGGAACTGGGCTAAAAACGTTCCCCGAACGTTCCTGCGTTTCTAATTTCTGGCGCAGGGCTAAAAACATCCACTGGATGTTTTTACTCCTCCATAAAGCTGTTGAAGACTTCTTCAATCATGTTCCATTCGTCTTCTGAGTCTTCTGGGATTGGTTGCAATTCGCCTTCTGTTCCGTCTTCATTTTCGATGAATGAGTAAGCTCGGATTTCAACTTCACCATTTTCATCTTCTTCTGCATTAACTGGCACTAGCAGAACATAGTTTTTACCAAATTCTTCTTTCCCATCGATGGTCAAAAGAATTTCAAACAAGGTTTCATTTCCTTGCTCATCTACTAGTGTAATCAATTCACGTTCTTCGTGGTCATGGTTGTGATCGTGTGACATAGTTTCTCCTCTGTCTTAAAATTTTCTATCTAAATAATTTTGCAAAATCAGCTGAGCAGCCAGCTTATCAATAACTTTCTTGCGTTTGTTACGGCTGATATCTGCTTGTTCAATCAACATACGCTCCGCAGCGACCGTTGTCAAACGCTCATCCTGATAGTCTACTGGCAAACCAAAGAGTTCTTCTAGCTTGGCACCATAGGCTTGACTGGCTTCTACTCGCGGACCGCTGGTATTGTTCATGTTCTTTGGCAAACCTACTACAAAGCGTTCTACCTTATAGCTGTCAACCAATTCCTTGATGCGGTCAAAACCAAACTGGCCTTGATCCTCATTAATCTGGATGATTTCAAGTCCCTGAGCGGTGAAGCCTAGTGGATCACTAATCGCCACCCCTACTGTTTTTGAACCGACGTCCAATCCCATAATTCTCATAGATTATAGATCGACTCCTTGTCCTTTAAGGTAGTAGCGTACCAATTCTTCAACAATTTCATCACGCTCATACTTACGGATTTGATTTCGTGCATTGTTATAACGAGGAACGTAGGCAGGGTCACCACTCAGTACATAACCGACGATCTGGTTAATCGGATTGTAGCCCTTGTCGTTCAAAGAAGCATAGACGTCTGTCAACGTTTCGCTAATTTCTTTCTTATTGGAATCATCCAATTTAAACCGTACAGTTTCTTCAGTAAATCCCATTCTAACACCCTCTTTCCTTAGAATAGTACTATTATAGCACATTCCCTGACGTTCTACAAATAAGTCAGTCTATTAATTTGGATTTTCTATTGTTCTGTCGCCCCATTTGCCACTCTATCTGCAATATATTGGCTAGGTTCGTTTTTTAAGAGATTTTCAAGGCCGATATTTTTTAAATATTCTAGCTGAGATGCCTTTTTGACATCCAATACTTGAAAATCATAAGTCGTTGTAGTCTGGATTTCTGTCTCGCTGAGTAGCTTTGTTTCCAGTTTGAATCCTGCTAGTTTGCGTGCCTCTTGGATGGTCTCATCCTTTTCTTCCGCTTCTAGAAGCGCTTTTTGCGTCTCCTCTAGGCCATTTTCAGAGATAAAGGTCTTGAGTTCATCCCCGACAGGTCGTTTTTGCTGGATGGTCAAGGTCAAAAACTGATTACCTTTATAGGTAATGGTTTGAATCTGTTGCGTTCCATTTTCTGACTTCGGCATCAACAGAGTCTTGGTGACAACCGTATTTTTTTCGGCATTGTCCAAAACGGGAAGGTTTGATTGGATGGGGTCAGATGCTGTTGTAGAAGCAGCAGGGGTTTCCTTTTTTTGCCCACATCCCGCAAGCAAAAAGAGGAGAGCAAAACTAGTAATTAGTAACTTTTTCATAATTCCTCACATGATTTTAAAACAAAAGAGCAAACAAGGCTAGGAGTCACTCCCAGCCTTGATGTTTTATAGAGCTGCACGTAGACGTGCTTCTGCATTTTCTACATTACGGACAGAGCGTGGCAAGAAGGCACGGATATCATCTTCTTTATAGCCGACTTGTAGGCGCTTCTCGTCAACGAGAATCGGACTCTTTAAGATCCGTGGTGTTTCCATGATTAAGTTGAGCACTTCATTGACACTCAAATCCTCTATGTCAACTCCAAGTGCCTTAGCGTAGCGGTTTTTTGACGAAACGATACTGGCAATTCCATTATCTGTTTTCGTGAGAATATCTAATAACTCTTCTCTTGTAATTCCTTCTTTACCAAGATTTTGTTCTTTATAACTTAACTGGTGGGCATTGAGCCAGGTTTTCGCTTTTTTACAGCTAGTACAACTTGAGACTGTATAAATTTTGATCATGTACCTACCCCTTTCGCTACATGTTACTATCAGTTTAGTCTATTATACCATAAAAAACATCCGACTTGCGACCTATTTTTAAAAAAAATTAACTTTTTTCGCGATTTTCGTACTTTTTTCTTGACAAAATCAATTTATAACCAACTTTTAAATTTTTTGATATACAATCGTTTTACAACTGTAACACTTATCATATAGAGAACGATAATCAAAAGCAAAAAGAGGAAATAAATTGGTTCCAAAGGGGTTAAATGAAGCAGGCTAGCAATTGAAGAGTAGGGAAGAAAGGTCACAAAACTAGCTGCTAGCAAGGTTGTTCCAAGAACAAACCATGATGGACGACTTTGTAAGAAAGGAAGTTTTGCTGAACGAAGCATATGGATAACCATGGTTTGGGACCACATGGATTCAATGAACCAACCTGTCTGGAACAAAATGATAAAGCCCGTTGCCGACTCTGCTCCGTGAGCATAAGCTTGACCTGTCGCCATTGGGACAATAACAAAATAGAGTAAGATAAAGGTCAAAATATCAAAGGCAGAAGAAATCGGACCCATCCAAATCATAAAGCGAGTAATAGACTTAGCCTCCCACTTATGAGGATGCTTCAAAAAGTCTTCATCCACATTATCAAATGGCAAGGCAATGCAAGAAAGGTCGTAGACGAGGTTTAACACAATCAAGTGAATCGGAGCCATAGGAAGGAAAGGTAAAAAGATACCAGACACTAGCAGAGAGAAAATGTTCCCGAAATTAGAGCTGACCGTCATCTTGATATATTTGGTCATATTAGCGTAGACCTTACGCCCTTCAACCAACCCTTTTTCAAGCACCATCAAATCCTTATCTAGCAAAATGACATCAGCCGTTTCTTTGGCAATATCTACTGCTGTATCAACAGAAATCCCCACATCTGCCACTTTCATAGAAGGGGCATCATTGATCCCATCTCCCATATAGCCGACACAATGTCCATTCGATTTGATTTGTAAAATGATTCGTGCTTTTTGATCCGGAGAGAGTTTGGCAAAGACGGTCACATGTTCGACTGCTTGGGCCAACTCTTCATCCGTCATGGCTTCAATATCAGAACCCAGCAAGATTTGATCAACGTCTAGACCAACTTTTTCGCAAACTGCTTGGGTTACCTTCTCATTGTCTCCCGTCAAGATCTTTGTTTGAACACCGTGTTCTAACAAAGCTTGGATAGCAGGTGCTGCTGATGGTTTTGGTGGATCTAGAAAGGCAAGATATCCTGTTAGAATCATCTCTTTTTCATCTTCAACGGAGTAAGCAAAACCTTCTTTTAGACCTGTTTTATAAGCGACTCCCAAGACTCGCAATCCCTGTTGATTAAGTTGATCTACTTCTTTTAAGATTTCCACTCGGATATTATCCGTCAGAGGGCTAATCTGACCTTGATATTCCACATGGGTTGAAATCGCAAGCATTTCCTCTAGGGCACCCTTGGTTACCAAACTAACAACTTCGTTCTGATCCTTGACGATGACACTCATCCGTCTGCGTTCAAAATCAAAGGGCAATTCATCTATTTTTTGGAAGCTAGTATCCAAATTTTGTAGAATAGCGTGTTCTTTAGCTTCTTTTTCAGTTCTACTGATAATGGCACGGTCCATCAAGTTTTTCAAACCGGTTTGAAAATAGGAATTGAGGTAGGCCCGTCTCAACACAGACAAATCCAAATCTCCATGTATATCCAAAGGATATTCAAGGACAATTTCGTCTTGGGTAAGGGTTCCGGTTTTATCCGTGCATAAGATATCAATAGCACCTAGGTCCTGTATGGCATTGAGTTTTTTGATGACGACTTTTTCCTTGGCCATGATAATGGAGCCTTTTGCTAGACTAGCCGTGATAATCATGGGAAGCATCTCAGGTGTGAGCCCGACACCCACACTCAGTGCAAACACACCTGCTTCCAGCCAGTCGCCATCTGTCAAGCCATTGGAGAGAAAGACGATGGGAACCATGACCAACATCAAACGGATCAAGAGCCAAGAGATGCTGTTCATCTCCCGTTCAAAAGAGGTCGGTTCGTCATAGGTATTAAGAGTCTGCTCGATTTCTCCCATCATGGTGTCATCACCGACCGCTAGAATCAAAGCCTTGGCACTTCCTGATATCACGTTGGTTCCCATAAAGGCGAGCGCTTCTGCTTCTAGTAGACTATCAAAGTTTGACTGACTCATTTTTGACAAGGCCAGTTTTTCAACCGAGTCACTTTCACCTGTCAAACCAGATTGTTGGACAAAGAAATCACGTGATTCAATTAAAAGGAGATCTGCCGGAATCATATCCCCAGCACTTAATTTGACTATATCTCCAACGACCAAATCTTCAATTGCGACCTCTAAACTCTGGTCTTCGCGAATAACTGTGGCTGTGTTCACAATCATTTTTGATAGATTGGTCGCAGCCTTGTCACTCCGCAGTTCTTGGACAAAGCGAATGCCACCAGAGATTAAAACGAGAACGACAATGATGATAGAGGTCGTCGGATCTTCTTGTCCAGGCTTCGCCAACCAGACATTGGTCACCATGGAGATCATCGCGATGACTAGCAGGATGATTGTAAATGGATTGATAATAGATTCGTAAATTTTTTTGAGGATACTGTCTTCTTGACCCTTAGTGATGGTGTTTTCGCCATATAGGTCACGATTTTTCTCCACCTGCTCCTCAGTCAAGCCTGTTAGACTTGTCTTATAAAAAGATAGAGTTTCGTTTAAGGGTGTGTGAATAGCTGTTGCTAATCTTTCTTTTGTAGTTTTCATTGGTTTCTCCTATCTGTATGAATGATGTGTTTCATACACAGAGACCAATCACTTTATAAGGGCAGAACGACACAAATCAGCGATTGGCTGTGTATGTGCGGTTCTGGATGATCGTCAATTTGCATCGTTTTTCTCCTTTCTTTTTCTTAAAACAGCAGAAAATCCTACCATAAAAATGGCAGGATTAAAAAACTAATTATCTGTTTTTTCGTTCAAGCTTTAACTCCATAGGGCGATGTAATGAGCTTAGTCTTGGCCTTCGCGACCAGGACTGTTGACCAACGAGTAGTGTCTCCACTGCTTTGCGGTAGTCATCCGTATCCCTATGGTAGCCTCACCTACCGTTTTCGTCTATTAGTATAAACCTTTAAAATATAAAAGTCAACGATTTATCTCATTTTTTAGATAACAATCAATTCTTTTGGAGCAAGTGTCAATAACTCACAACCGTTATCTGTAATTAAGATATCATCTTCGATACGAACCCCGTATTTCCCTTCGATATAGATGCCCGGTTCATCTGTCAAGGTCATTCCTGCCTTGATTGTATTCGTCGAGGTTTGGCTAAAGTAGGGTTCTTCATGGATGTCCAGTCCAATACCATGGCCAATACCATGAGTAAAGTAGTCGCCATAGCCCGCTTCTACTATGATATCACGAGGGATTTTATCAAAGTCACGGAAACCTAATCCTGCCTTGGCTTGATCAATCAGAGCTTGGTTGGCTTTCAGAACCGTATTGTAAATCTCTGCCTGCTCGTCACTGACATGACCGAGATAGATCGTCCGTGTCATATCACTGACATAGTGGTCGTAGAGACATCCGAAGTCCATGGTGATGGCTTCTCCCAGCTCTACGGGTTTATGCATGGGATGGGCATGTGGTTTAGAAGAGTTGATGCCACTTGCTAAAATGGTATCAAAAGACAAACCTGCCGCTCCTAGCTCACGCATACGGAAATCAAGGAAGTTGGCAATCTCAATTTCAGTCTTTCCTGGTTTGATAAAGTCAAGGGCATCGCGGAAAGCTTGGTCTGAGATAGAGCAAGCCTTGCGAATAGTTGCGATCTCCTTTTCATCCTTAATCATACGAAGACCCTCAACAAACTGAGTCTGCGGAAGTAAGTCCAAACCTGCAAAAGCTGCCTGCATACGATGATAGTAAGAGACAGAAATCTCATCTTCAAAACCGATGCGAGACAAGCCCATATCCTTGACAATTCCTGCAATGACAGCCAACTCATCGCGGTCAGCCACAATCTCAAAACCTGTCACTTCTTGTTTGGCTGCAATGATATAGCGAGAGTCTGTCACCAAGACCTGACGGTCACGGCTGATAAAAACGGTTCCGTTTGAGCCCCAAAAGCCGGTCAGGTAATAGACGTTTTTAAGGTTGTTGATGATGATGCCATCTAGTTCTTTTTCTTGCATTTTAGCTAGAAATGCTTGCACACGTTTATTCATGATGTAACTTTCCTTTCAAATAGTGTCCTGTGTAGCTGGCTTCATTGGCCGCTACTTCTTCTGGAGTTCCTGTTGCGATGATGGTTCCACCACCGACACCGCCCTCAGGTCCCAAATCGATGATATGGTCTGCCGTCTTGATGACATCCAGATTGTGCTCAATGACGAGGACAGTATTGCCATCGTCAACAAAGCGAGCTAAGACTTTAAGCAAGCGAGCGATATCCTCAGTATGAAGCCCTGTCGTTGGCTCATCCAGAATGTAGAAGGATTTTCCTGTTGAGCGTTTATGGAGTTCACTAGCCAACTTCATACGCTGAGCTTCTCCACCTGAAAGGGTGGTAGCTGGTTGTCCTAACGTTACATAGCCCAGCCCTACATCCTTGATGGTCTGGAGTTTACGTTGAATCTTAGGAATGTGTTGGAAGAATTCCACCGCATCGTTGACGGTCATGTCCAAGACCTGCGAGATATTCTTTTCCTTATAGTGAACTTCTAGAGTTTCACTGTTGTAGCGGGTTCCGTGGCAGACTTCACAAGCCACGTATACATCTGGCAAGAAGTGCATCTCAATCTTGATAATCCCGTCACCTGAGCAGGCTTCACAACGACCACCCTTGACGTTGAAACTAAAGCGGCCCTTCTTGTAGCCTCGAATCTTAGCTTCATTTGTCTGAGCAAAGAGGTCACGAATATCGTCAAAGACACCTGTATAGGTAGCTGGATTGGACCTCGGCGTCCGTCCGATTGGACTCTGGTCAATATCAATCAGACGATCGACATGCTCAATCCCCGTAATCGTTTTAAACTTACCAGGTTTGTCTGAATTGCGGTTAAGTTTTTGAGCGATTGCTTTTTTGAGAATACTGTTAATTAAAGTCGATTTCCCTGAGCCGGATACACCAGTCACAGCGATGAATTTTCCTAGTGGGAAGCGAGCGGTAATATTTTGCAAGTTGTTCTCATGCGCTCCTGTCACTTCGATAAAGCGGCCATTTCCGGCACGGCGCTCTTCTGGTACTGGAATGGCACGTTTACCTGACAAGTACTGGCCTGTGATAGATTTGCTGTTACGAGCCACCTGCTTTGGCGTCCCTGCAGCGACGATTTCTCCACCAAAAACACCGGCACCGGGACCAACGTCAATCAGATAATCCGCCTCACGCATGGTATCTTCATCATGTTCCACTACGATCAAGGTATTTCCTAAATCACGCATTTTTTTCAAGCTGGCAATCAGGCGGTCATTATCCCTCTGGTGGAGACCAATCGACGGCTCATCCAATATATAGAGGACACCTGAGAGGTTGGACCCAATCTGAGTCGCCAAGCGAATTCGCTGACTCTCCCCACCTGAAAGGGTTCCTGCCGAACGTGACAGAGTCAGATAGTTGAGGCCTACGTTATTGAGGAAGGTCAAGCGATCCTTGATTTCCTTGAGAATAGGACGGGCGATAATGGCTTCATTTTCAGACAAGGTCAGCTGGCTCACCAACTCCAAGTGGTCTGCGATAGACAGGTCCGAAATTTCTCCGATATGTGGTCCTTGCTCCCCACCAACACGGACAGACAGGGCCTGATCGTTGAGACGGTAGCCGTGGCAGGTTCCACAAGTCAGCTCATTCATGTAGAGTCGCATCTGGGTACGGGTGTAGTCACTGTTAGTCTCATGGTAACGACGCTTGATATTATTGACAACCCCCTCAAAAGGAATGTCAATATCGCGCACACCGCCAAATTCATTTTCATAGTGGAAATGGAATTCCTTGCCATCAGACCCGTAGAGAATCAAGTTCTTATATTCTTCTGACAAGTCTTCAAATGACTTATCCATATCCACTCCAAAGGCTGTCATGGCTTGTTCCAGCATATTTGGATAGTAGTTAGATGAGATAGGATTCCAAGGTGCTAAGGCTCCCTCACGCAAAGTTTTGCTGGTATCAGGAACCACCAAGTCAACATCCACCTCGAGCTTGATGCCCAAACCGTCACATTCACTACAAGAGCCAAAAGGAGCATTAAAGGAGAAGAGACGAGGCTCTAGCTCTGGTACAGTAAAACCACAAACCGGGCAGGCATAGTGCTCAGAAAAGAGCAACTCAGAATCGTCCATAGTGTCGATAATCACATAACCTTCTGCGATACGAAGGGCAGCCTCAATGGAGTCAAAGAGACGGCTACGAATGCCCTCCTTGATAACAATACGGTCAACTACGACATCAACATTGTGTTGCTTGCTCTTAGACAGCTCTGGAACTTCGGTCACATCATAGACTTCCCCATCCACTCGGACACGGACATAGCCGTCTTTCTGAACCTTTTCAATGATGCTCTTGTGTTGCCCTTTTTTCTTACGAATGACAGGAGCTAAGATTTGCAGACGTTGGCGTTCTGGCAATTCCAAAACCTTATCCACGATTTGCTCAACAGAAGAAGCCTTGATAGCCCCATGTCCGTTGATACAGTAAGGCGTCCCCACACGTGCGTAGAGGAGACGCAGATAGTCATTGATTTCAGTCGTGGTTCCCACGGTCGAACGAGGGTTTTTGCTGGTCGTTTTCTGGTCGATGGAAATAGCTGGGCTGAGGCCATCAATGGCATCCACATCTGGTTTTTCCATATTGCCCAAGAACTGGCGAGCATAAGCTGATAGACTCTCTACATAGCGACGTTGGCCCTCCGCATAGAGGGTATCAAAGGCCAGACTGGATTTCCCAGACCCTGACAAACCAGTCACAACAACCAGCTTGTCTCGCGGAATCTCCACATCAATATTTTTTAAGTTATGGGCACGTGCCCCATGAATCACAATTTTATCTTGCATCTTTGTTCTTTCTAGTCCATTATTGCTTTCCATTATACCAAAAAATGTGAAATTCTATTACCCAAAAAGCTGTTTTTATAGTATAATAGTACGGTGCAAAAAATGAATCACTGAATAGTAGGAAAGGATAGGGGATATGAAACAAGTTTTTCTCTCAACAACAACGGAATTTAAAGAGATCGACACGCTTGAACCGGGTACTTGGATCAACCTCGTCAATCCTACACAAAATGAATCGTTGGAAATCGCTAACGCCTTCGACATTGACATTGCCGACCTTCGAGCACCACTCGATGCGGAAGAAATGTCCCGTATTACCATCGAAGATGAGTACACTTTGATTATCGTGGACGTTCCCATCACAGAAGAAAGAAACAATCGTACCTACTACGTTACGATTCCGCTGGGGATTATCATCACAGAGGAAACCATTATCACCACCTGCTTGGAACCCCTCCCCGTTCTCGATGTCTTTATCAACCGTAGACTGCGTAACTTTTACACCTTCATGCGTTCACGCTTTATCTTCCAGATTCTCTACCGCAACGCCGAACTTTACCTTACAGCCCTTCGTTCGATCGACCGTAAGAGTGAACAAATTGAAAGTCAACTTCACAAATCTACTCGAAACGAAGAGCTGATTGAGCTCATGGAATTGGAAAAGACCATCGTCTATTTCAAGGCCTCACTTAAGACGAACGAGCGCGTGATTAAGAAATTGACTAGCGCAACTAGCAATATCAAGAAATACCTAGAAGACGAAGACCTACTCGAAGACACTCTGATTGAAACCCAACAGGCCATCGAGATGGCAGATATCTATGGAAATGTCCTTCACTCTATGACAGAGACCTTTGCCTCTATCATTTCCAATAACCAGAACAACATCATGAAGACCCTGGCTCTCGTGACCATCGTTATGTCTGTCCCAACCATGATCTTCTCAGCCTACGGGATGAACTTCAAGGATAATGAAATCCCTCTAAACGGTGAGCCACACGCCTTCTGGTTAATCGTCTTTATCGCCTTTGCTATGAGTGTTTCGCTCACTCTCTATCTCATCCATAAAAAATGGTTCTAAGAGGAATCCCTATGTCTCAGATTGATTTACAAAAATTAACTAAGAAAAACCAAGAGTTTATCCATATCGCTACCCAACAATTTATCAAAGATGGTAAAACAGACGCTGAAATCAAGGCCGTCTTTGAGGAAGTCATTCCTAAAATCCTTGAAGAGCAAGCCAAAGGAACGACTGCACGTTCCCTCTACGGTGCTCCAACCCACTGGGCTCATAGCTTCACTGTCAAGGAGCAATACGAAAAAGAGCATCCAAAAGAAAATGACGATCCAAAACTCATGATTATGGACTCAGCCCTTTTTATCACCAGTCTCTTTGCATTGGTTAGCGCTCTAACTACCTTCTTCTCTACAGATCAGGCTATTGGCTATGGGTTGATTACCCTCTTGTTGGTTGGACTTGTAGGAGGACTTGCCTTCTATTTGATGTACTACTTTGTCTACCAGTACTATGGACCAGACACAGACCGTAGCCAACGTCCTCCATTCTGGAAATCAATCCTCGTCATCCTGGCTTCTATGATCCTTTGGTTGGTTGTCTTCTTTGCAACAAGCTTCCTACCAGCCAACCTCAATCCAGTCCTTGCTCCATTGCCTTTGGCTATCCTGGGAGCTGCCCTTCTCGCCCTTCGCTTCTATCTCAAGAAACGTTTCAACATCCGAAGTGCAAGCGCGGGCCCATCACGTTATTAAGAAAAGTGAAAAGCTATGGCATATAGTCAATCCTTAGCTCAGCAGATTCGAAAAATTCTAGCGCTCAAACTTCCTCCCCAAATTTTCGAAGAAGAGTTAGAAGAAAAGAAACTGTTTGGTGGCCTTGCCTTTATGATTCGTGGGAAAATGGTCCTTACAGTCAGTTCCAGAAAAGACGAGCTGGTTATGGTGAGAATTGGCAAAGAAATGGAAAAGCAAGTTCTACCCCGAACAGGAGCTCGTACTACATTGATGAGAGGGCGACCTTATCATGGCTATATAGACCTAGATATCGAAGGTCAAAAAGAACTTCCTTACTGGATTGATTTAGCTCTCTCCTATAATCAAGAGTTGACCAAGTAACTCATATCTAGCGAGATTAGAAAAACGAAAAGCAACTGCACAGGCGGTTGCTTTTTCACTTGCTTTCTTGAAATTCAATAGAACTTCTGAGTCTGATTCTTATAGTTTTCTTTCATCTTTTGTGATAAAATAGGCTCATACTCAATGAAAATCAAAGAGCAAACTAGGAAGCTAGCCGCAGGCTGTACTTAAGTACGGCAAGGCAAAGCTGACGTGGTTTGAATTTGATTTTCGAAGAGTATCAATCTATTTCTAGGAGGATGAGATATAGTTTCTACTATTGGTATTGTTAGTTTGTCTAGTGGCATTATCGGAGAGAATTTTGTCAAACACGAAGTCGACTTGGGTATTCAACGCCTCAAGGATTTGGGACTTAATTCTGTCTTCTTGCCCCATTCGCTAAAGGGTTTAGACTTTATCAAGGACCATCCTGAGGCACGTGCAGAAGATTTGATGCAGGCCTTTTCGGACGATAGCATCGACATGATCCTATGCGCCATCGGTGGGGATGATACCTATCGCTTGCTACCTTATCTTTTTGAAAACGACCAGCTTCAAAAGGTTATCAAGCCAAAGATTTTTCTTGGCTTCTCGGATACTACTATGAACCACCTTATGTTGCACAAACTAGGGGTCAAGACTTTTTATGGG
>NZ_KQ970236.1:66100-112696 GCF_001579025.1 Streptococcus oralis | reverse complement strand
ATGGGCAATCCTTTCTAGCAGACATTTGTGAATTGGACAAGGAGATGTTGCCCTATAGCTTTCACTACTTTAAAGAACTGATTGAGACTGGAAGAATCTCAGAAATCCGCCCTAGCGACGTTTGGTATGAGGAACGAACTGATTTTAGTCCCAAGGCCCTGGGAACAGCTCGTATCAGTCATGTAAATACAGGCTTTGATTTGTTACAAGGAAATACCCAGTTTGAGGGAGAAATTCTCGGCGGTTGCCTTGAATCCCTCTATGATATCTTTGACAATTCTCGATACGTAGATAGCACGGAGCTCTGCCAAAAGTACAAACTCTTCCCTGACTTATCCGACTGGGAAGGAAAGATTCTTTTGTTAGAAACAAGCGAAGAGAAGCCTGAGCCGGAAAACTTCAAAAAGATGGTGCTGGCTTTGAAAGAAACTGGGGTATTTGAGGTCATCAGTGGACTCTTGGTCGGAAAGCCAATGGATGAAGCCTTCTATGACGACTATAAAGAGGCACTAATGAGCATCGTTGACAGCAATATCCCAATTGTCTATAATCTAAACGTTGGGCACGCCACACCAAGAGCCATTGTACCCTTTGGCGTCTATGCTTATGTGGATGCAAAAGAGCAAGTCATTCGCTTTGACTATAACAAAAAATAAACAATTTCTCCATTTTTATGCTTTTGTATTGATTTTCGCTAATTTCTATGATATCTTTTTGAAGGAGGTGTATATGACTAAACAAAAAATAAATCAAATTGTCGGTTCAATCGGGGCCTTTATCGGGATTATTGTATTTATCGCCTACATCCCACAAATTTTTGCCAATTTACAAGGCAACAAGGCTCAACCATTTCAGCCTTTATCCGCAGCAGTATCTTGTTTAATTTGGGTTATTTACGGATGGACAAAAGAACCTAAGAAGGATTGGATACTAATTATTCCAAACTCAGCCGGCGTTGTCTTAGGTGGACTGACATTTCTCACTGCACTATAAAAATTACTAGCATATAATCAAAAAGCTGAGAGGAGATTCTCAGCTTTTTCTCTTGTATAACTACTAAAACGTCACATACTACTGATAACTAAAATAATCAAGGGAAGGCTATTGCCTAACATATGAACAACTAGAGGATAATAAATATTCTCTTTTTCTTTCACATAGATGATAGAAAAGGCAATGCCTCCACCTAGATAACCGACTGCACTGACCCACTCGGATAAATCCAAACTGTGCATATGAGTCAGAGCAAAAACAAGTCCTACCAGAAGAATGCTTAGCCAACTTGACAGACGTTTCTGCAAGTGATGTAACAAGAGCTGACGGAAAAAGAGTTCTTCCACAAAAGGTCCTATGATACAGGCGAAAACTGCTATCAGTATTGGTTGTTCTTGAAAGGTACTTTGAATATTCGACTGGTTTAGACCTTGTCCGACTAGCCCAAAAAACTGCTTCAACATCTCTGATACAAATTCAAAGACAAAAGTCATCAGAAAGAGAAAGAGCCATCCTGTTAAGACGCAAAAGAAGAATTTCCTTTTAGTCTTTCTAATCTCATTCCATTGTTTGATCAATCGATCCTTAAACAAGAAAGAGCCATATAGAGCTAGTACTACATAAACTAGATAATTTGCAATAGCAGATGGCATCAAGAAAGCCAGCAATTTAACGCCATCAAATACAAAGAGAACTGTATAGAGAATCGCAAAAATAAGGATTCCCTTATGTTTATTAGACATTATTTATCTCCCCTTCCACTCACAATCATTCTCGTGGTCATCAACCAGACCTGCCGCCTGAAGAAAAGCCAAAACTGCGACTGGACCTGTAAACTTGAATCCTTGTTTTTTGAGATCTTTAGCTAATTTTTCAGACAAGACTGTTTTAGCAGGTGCTAGGTGATAGTCAGGAACATCATTCACGATCGTTTTTCCCTCAACAAAGGACCAGAGATAAGCGTCAAAAGAGCCAAAGGTTTTCTGGATTTGTAAAAATGCTTGGGCGTTGGCACGCGTCGCAAAGAGCTTGGCACGATTTCGGATGATGGCTGGATTCTCTAACAAGGCTTCCAACTCCCCATCTGTCATTTCCGCGACCGCTTGAATTTGATAGCCATGAAATGCTTCTCGGAATCCTTGGCGTTTGTTTAGTACCGTTTCCCAAGATAGACCCGACTGGTAAGTTTCCAAACACAACAACTCAAAAAGAGCACGGTCATCATGAAGAGGTTGGCCCCACTCTTCATCATGATAGGCTACATATAAAGGGTTGTTCATTTTAACCCAACCACAGCGTTTTGTCATATTATTCTCCAATCTTTAAAGCATAGCCAGGTAAGGGGATACTCGACTTATCCAATAAATTAATCCAACGATTAATATCTGGTGGCAGAGGGTTAAATTTCTCATCTGTTTGATACCTTGATTGACTATCTGTTTCTATTCCAGTTAATGTTTCAATCTGTTCTCGAAGCTGGTCTACAGACATCCAATCAGTCCAATCTTCAAAAAAACTTTCTGAAGCCAGAGTTATACCATACCATTCTTCAAACCATTCAATGTAGTCTGCACTTAACAAATAGAGGTGTTGAAAGGAACAGGGATCACCACTCACCTCTATTCCATCAACATAAGTATCACTATCTACAACCGTTATATCACGATTACAAAATTCACAAGGAATCGGTCCTACTTGACCATATCGAGACGACATATGTAAAAATAATTCCGTTTGAGTTTGTTCACAATATTTACAATACAAAGGGAAAATTTTACAGTCTAGCCAGACATCTTCTATCTTACCATTCCTAAATCTTAGGGCTATATTATTGTTAACATTTTTGCTTTCAGCATAACTAATTCGAGCAATTCCCATTATTTCACCAACATCTTAAGGGCCGACTTGATATAGTTCTCAGCTGTATCCGTCGTTCCTTCAAAGAATTTCTTGATTTTCTTGAGCTCAGTCGCCTTGTAGCCCAGTGCCAACATGGCTTCCATAGCTTCTTCCAGTTCTTGGTTTTCAACGCTGGTTTGCACTGCCACCTTGGCAGGAAGGTCATCACTAGCCACGACTACCTTGCCTTCCAAGTCCAGCACCATCTGTTGGGCTGTTTTCTTGCCAATTTTAGGGAACTTGGTCAAGTAGGTGATGTTCTTAGTCTCGATCGCCTGAACCAAGCCAGCATTGTCATCGGCAGCAATAATAGCAAGAGCTGACACAGGACCAATCCCAGAAACCGAGATCAGACTAAGAAAGAGCTTCTTCTCATCTTCTGATCGAAAACCGTAGAGCAGATGGGCATCCTCACGAACAACTTGGTGCACATAAATCTGAGTTTCTTGATTGACCTGACCTGAGTAGGCATAGGGATTGGCTACATGCAAGATATAACCGATACCATTTGCCTCAAGGATGATATATTTAGCAGTGATTTTGGTAATGATTCCTTTTAAATATTCGTACATAGTTTTTTCTCCATTATTTTGCCTATCTAGTATACCATATTTCCCCAAGACAGACTGCAACAAAAGGTGCAACCTCTGGTTGACAAATAGTACAGGAGATTGTATTCTCATTATAAGTAAAAATTGTTAGGATAGAGGTAGAAAAGGAGGATAGAATCATGAAACTCGCAGAAAAACTATTTGAACTCAGAAAGGAAAAAGGTTGGTCCCAGGAAAAGCTAGCAGAACAAATCAATGTTTCTCGGCAAAGCATCTCAAAATGGGAGTCTGGTCAAGTTCTTCCAGAAATCGAAAAAATCATTGAATTAAGCAAGATTTTCCAAGTGACAACTGACTATCTGCTACTGGATGAAAACTCTGAAAAAGATTCCACGGAAGTGATTTTGGAGAAAGATAAGGACAAATACTATAAAGAGGTTAAATCCTATGGTCTCTGGCAAGTGATTTATATTTTCGTCTTGGCTCTGGCTATCTATCTCTTTTTAGCTGGTTCTAGTTTCCCAGCTGAATTCACCGCCTGGATTTGGCTGACCTTCGTTCTCTTGATTGCGTCTGCAGTTGCTATCAACAAGGCTCTCAAAACCAAACAACGTTATCTTGATAAGGTGATTGGTCCTGAGAATCCTTCCGACAAAGACGACTCTACAAAACCTTGAATCACCTAGTTCAGTTTTCACAACACTTTTTATAGGACTGGTCTTGTCAAGCAAGTGTAAACCTCGTGTCAAGTTGCCCATACCCAATCAAAGTTCCCATCTTAGAAAAACTAAAAAGCCTTGTTCAAAAGGAACAATGGCTTTTTGTGTTCTTAATATTTCCCCAACTCACGAAGACTAGTGTGATTTTCCTGAATGCGTCGGAACATTTTTTCCATATCTGACTTGGTAAAATGCACCAAAACGGGACGTCCATGAGGACAGTTATAGGGATTGTCACATTGAGAAAGCTGATAAAGCAGCTGTCTAGCTGAGTGGTCGTCGATACGATGGTTGGCCTTGATAGACCGCTTGCAGGACATCATGATGGCTAACTCTGCTCGGTATTTTTTGATCGAAACTTCCTTGGTCAAGAGCAGCATGTCGCACATTTCATAGATGCCTGACTCAATCTCTTCTTCTGACATCCAAATAGGATGTTCACGCAGGATGAATTGATTTTCTCCGTACTCTGCTAAAAATACACCCACTTCCTCCAAAAGTGCCATTCTTTCCTTGAGACGAAGAGCATCATCTGCAGGAAATTCAAAGATGTAGGGCACTAGGAGTTGCTGCTGGCTCTGGTCAACATTGCCGATGCTTTCACGGTATTCCTCGTACTTGACTCGTTCCTGAGCCGCGTGCTGGTCTATGATGTAGAGTCCATCTCGCCCTTGGGCAAAAAGATAAGTCCCGTGCATCTGTCCGAAGAACTCCAACTCTGGGAAACTCGATGCTTCTTCTCGCTCCAGCTTATCATAAGCCTTATCGAGGCTAGCAAGATCTAACTCTGGATGGTCTAATTGGCCATAGTTAGCAGGCTTTCTCTCTGCAAAATGCAGTTTTGCTGGCTTAGTCAATTGGTCTAAAGTTTCTTTAGCAAACAAGGTTAGGTCCCTACCCTCCTCAGTTAATTCAACCTGATGATCAGCCACCTCAGCTTGACTAGGTCTTGAGAGTTCTGTTTTTTCATAGTAGAGCGTATTTTCTTTGAGTGGGAGAATGGTCTGCTCCACCTTTTGATGATTACGCACGGTCGACTTGGCAAGATTTTCTAAAGCATCAGGAATCAAGGCTTGTTCCTTGAGACTATTTGAAATAGCTTCTGAGACTAACGCCATCAGTTCTCTTTCCTTAGAAATCCGCACTTCTTGTTTGGTTGGATGCACATTGACATCTGCTAGGTAAGGATCGATATGGATGTGAATGACAGCCAGTGGAAAACGGCCCACCATAAGTTTACTGCCATAGCCGTCAAGAATAGCACGGTTGAGCAAGAAGTTCTTGATATAACGGCCATTGATGAAGAGGCTGATATAGTTACGATTTGCTCGGGTTAATTCAGGTAAAGACACAAAACCTGTAATTTCAAAATCTAAGTCAGAGTTCTCAATTTCAATCATCTTCTTAGCACTCGCCAAACCATAAATCCCTGCGATGGCTTGGCGTAGTTGACCAGTCCCTGCTGTCCGTGTCATTTCCTTGCCATCACTGATCAAACTAAAAGAAATCTCAGGATGAGCCAAACCCAGACGGTTGACAATATCAATGATATGAGACAACTCCGCTTGCTGGCTCTTCATATACTTGAGACGGGCAGGTGTATTGAAAAAGAGGTCCTCCACACAAACTTTGGTTCCAACAGGACTAGTCGCTGGGATGACTTCATCAACTTCTCCCCCACGCGCAACGAGCTTGGACCCATGACTCGCACCATCCACCGCCGTCAACAAAGTCAAGACACTGACAGAAGCGATAGAAGGCAGGGCTTCACCTCGAAATCCGAGCGTCCGAATCCGAAAGAGGTCTGCCTGATTTTTTATCTTACTGGTTGCATGACGACGCAGGGCCAATTCAACCTCATCGTGGGCAATTCCATGGCCATTATCTGTGATTTGGATCTTCTTAAGACCAGCTTCCTCAATCTCAATGATAATCTGGCTAGAACCCGCATCAATGGCATTTTCTACCAACTCTTTGACCACACTGGCAGGACGTTCAATGACCTCTCCTGCCGCGATCTGGTTTGCCAACACTTCTGGCAATTCAATAATATGAGACATCTTTCAGCCCCTTTCTGTATCTATTTTCCTAGAAATTGATTAGTGCTATTATACCATATTTCAAATGCTATCAGAAAAAGCAAATACCACATAGACTCCAAATCTCTCCATATAGACAAAAGCTCTTGCCATGGGTCGTAAAATAGTGTTTAATAAAGGTGTACAGGAAGTGATCACAACCTTGTATAACTGAAAAGGAGGGAAATTTATGAAAGTAGAATTACAGATTAAGGAGACTTATGAGGAGGAAAAACTGATTGTCCAAACTCCTCAGCCGACCGAAAAAGTCCAGAAAGTCATCGAGTTCGCAGAAAATCTTGACCAAAAAGAAACAATCAAAGGAAAGATTGATGATCAGGTCTATCTAGTTAAGATTTGTAAGATACAACGCTTCTATATCGAGAATCGCAAGGTTCTAGCAGAAACTGCATCTCAGACCTATACCATTGATTTGCGTCTCTATCAAGTTCTTGAAATTCTGCCGACCACTTTTATCCAAATTTCCCAATCTGAAATCGTTAATATTGACGCTATCTCTCATCTCAAACTAACTCCCAACGGCCTAGTCGAAATCTTTCTCAAAAACGAAAGCTTTACCTACTCTTCACGCCGTTACCTAAAAACCATCAAGGAGAAATTAGAACTATGAAAAAACAAATCTTTCACGATGCAGCCGCTGGTGTACTTATCGGCCTCATCCTCTCTATCCTCTTTTCACTCATTTATGCACCAAATACCTACGCTCCACTTAGTCCCGATTCTATAGTCGGACAAGTGATAGTGCAACATCAGGTTCACGGTGCTCTGGTCTTGCTCTACTGCATGATCATCTGGTCAGCTATCGGCGTTCTCTTTAGCTTTGGCAGCCGCTTATTCAGCCGTGACTGGAGCTTACTCCGTGCAACACTTTCCCATTTCTTCCTCATGCTGGCTGGCTTTGTTCCACTAGCAACTCTGGCTGGTTGGTTCCCCTTCCACTGGACCTTCTATCTCCAGCTTATTCCAGAGTTTGCGATTGTCTACCTCATCATCTGGGCTATTCTCTATAAAAGAGAAGCTAAAAAAGTAGACCACATCAATCAACTCTTGGCCCATAAAAAGTAATAGAGAAAAATCCCACTCACAAATGCATGAGTGGGACTCTTTTTATAATTTTTGTTTGAGCTCGACTAAAACATTCATAGCCTGCATAGGTGTCATATTGTAAACATCCAGTTCAGCTAATTCTGCTAGAATAGGATGCTCTGCAGGCGTATCAAAGAGTGACATCTGTTCAGTAACAGCACTTGTTTCTCTCATTGGAACAGGACTTTCCGTCCCTTGATTCTCCAGTTGAGTCAATATCTTATCCGCCCTTGCTAAAAGTCCTGCTGGTAAACCAGCAATCTTAGCAACGTGGATACCATAGGATTTGTCAGCTGGCCCTGGTTCAATCTTGTGAAGGAAGGTAACCTGTCCATCCTGCTCCAAGGTTGCCACGTGGACATTGACCAAGTGTTCCAAACTGGACTCCAGACTAGTCAACTCATGATAGTGGGTCGCAAAGAGGGTTTTAGCTCCGATATGTTTATGGATGTATTCGATGATGGACTGGGCCAGAGCCATTCCGTCATAAGTTGCCGTTCCGCGTCCCAATTCATCGAAGAGAATCAAGGAGTCCTTGGTCGCATGCGAAATGGCATTGTTGGCCTCCATCATCTCCACCATGAAGGTTGATTGACCTGAAACCAAGTCATCTGCTGCTCCGATACGGGTAAAGATGGCATCGAAGATCGGCAAATGGGCGCTTTCTGCCGGCACATAAGAACCCAGCTGGGCCATAACCGCAGTCATGGCTAACTGGCGCATGTAGGTTGACTTCCCACTCATGTTGGGCCCTGTAATTAGCTGAATACTGGTATTTTCTGCCATCTGGATACTGTTTGGAATGTAGGTCTGAGCTCCCATGACCTTTTCGACGACTGCATGGCGCCCTTTCTGGATATCAATTTGTGAATCGTCTCCAAACTCCGGTCGGATCAAATGCTGGGTTTCAGCCACAACCGCCAGACTTTGCAAGACATCAACGGTCGCAATTCCTTGTGCTAAAGCCTGCAAACGCTGGATGTACTTGCTGACTTCCTCACGGATACGCATAAAGATTTCATATTCTAGGTTGGCTGACTTCTCACGCGCCTCCAGCATATCTCCCTCGATACGGGCCAATTCCTCAGTTCCAAAGCGTTCTGAGTTTTTCAGCGTTGCCTTGCGGAAAAAGTAGGCTGGAACATTTCCCAGTTGCGAATTAGTCACATGGAAATAGTAACCATCTTTTTTATTGTAGTCAATCTTAAGCGTACTGATGCCAGAGTTTTCTCTCTCCTTAGCCTCAATCTCAGCAATCCAACTCGTACCTTCTCTGAGTACACGACGGTACTTGTCTAAGGTCTCATCGAATCCCGTACGGATAATGCCACCTTCCGTAATCACGTGAGGAGCTTCAGGAGCAATGGCAGCACTAATCAAGCTCTCTAACTCTGGAATGGCATCTAACTGTTTGATAAGATAGGCCAGGGCAGGTTGCTCCATGCCTTCTAAAATCGCACGAATCCGTGGTACACTAGACAAGGTGGTCGCTAGTTGCAAGAGATCCTTGGGATTGGTCTTGCCAAAAGAAACCCGACTAGCCAAGCGTTCGATGTCATAAACACCCTTGAGACTGTCTGTCAAATCACTGCGCTCAAAGAAGTGATCAAGAAAGACCTGCACCACCTCTTGACGTTGGATGATTCGCTCCTTATCAATCAAAGGACGATGGATCCAAGAACGCAAGAGTCGCATCCCCATAGCTGTTTTGGTTTCATCCAAAAGCCAGAAAAGACTGCCTTGCTTCTTGCCTGAACGGGCATTCTCAACCAAATCCAAACTAGCCTTGGTCGCATAGTCCATCTGTAAGAAATCTTTGATTTCATAGCGGATAACTGGTTTGAGATGGTTCAATTCCCGCATCTGGGTACGGTGAACATACTGGAGCAGCTTACTAGCTGCCGCTTGCTCCACAGCTGCCAAACGTGGATCCAGTAAATGAATATCCTCAAAGCCTTCCTTCTCATAAGAAAGCACCAGATTCATCTGACGGCTGAGGATTTGTTCTTCTTCCTCAGACAAGTTATAACCCAGCACCACTTCTCGAGCCTTGAGATTGCGAATTTCCCCACAAACCAACGTGAAATCCAATAGCCCCGTCACATAGAAATCACCTGTCACCAGATCCATATAAGCCAGACCAAATTGATTGCCATCACGATCTAAGGCAACCAAGAAATTATTCTGACTATCCGGCTTACTGCTATCAACGACCGTTCCAGGTGTGATGACCTGGACCACCTCTCGCTTGACAACACCAACTGCTTGTTTGGGATCTTCCATCTGCTCGGCTATGGCTACCTTATAGCCCTGCTCAATCAGAACATCGATATACTGCTGGGCAGAATGATAGGGGACACCCGCCATGGGTATCGGATTTTCTGCATTTTTATTCCGACTCGTTAAGGAAATTTCTAAAATTTGCGCTGCATTAATTGCATCTTCATAGAACAACTCGTAAAAATCACCCATTCGAAAAAGCAAAAAAGCATCTGGGTATTGTTTTTTAATATCCACATACTGTTGCATGCCGGGTGATAGCTTTTCTGTTGCCATTTTCCGTCTCTCCTTGCTAAAAATAAGTCTTGAGAGCAACTCCCAAGACCTTATTTATCTTTCATCAAATCTAGCAAACGATCTTCCATCAGTTTGGCAACGTGCTGGTCTCGACAAATAACCAATAAGGTATTAGCACCAGCAACCGTTCCTAAAATCCATTCATCCTTGTTTGCATCTACAATGTTTGCTAAGACTGCAGCTTCCCCAAGTTTGGTATGAAGTACTAAGGTGAACTCTGCTCTTGCAACTCCTTCTAAATGATGAGACAAAAACTCAACTAAATCAATCTTATCTGTCTCATTTGCTAGTACATAATACACCATATCATTTTTCTTAACCTTGGTCAAGCCGATTTCACGCAAATCACGTGACAAAGTCGTTTGTGTCACATAAACATTACGAGCTTCTAAACGATCTTGAATCTCTTTTTGTGTCCCAAGTTTTTCTTCGGTGATCATCTTTTTAATCAATTGATGCCGTTCTCTTTTTCTCATATTATCCTCTTAAGTGAATATTTATAACAAGTTTTACATTTATTTTATAACTACATTATACCAAAAAAAATAGATAATTCAAAAAAATTCTTTTCTTTCTCAAAAAATGTAGTAAATTGTGTTAAAATAGTAAAAAAGCCCAAAAGGAGCCCTTATGAATACAAAAGAATTGATTGCTAGCGAGTTGGCTAGCGTCATTGATAGCCTGGATCAAGAGGCTATTTTAAATTTACTGGAAACACCTAAAAACTCAGAAATGGGAGACATCGCCTTCCCTGCCTTTTCTCTAGCAAAGGTCGAGCGTAAAGCTCCTCAAATGATTGCAACAGATATTGCTGAAAAAATCAATAGTCAAGCCTTTGAAAAGGTTGTTGCTACAGGACCTTACGTCAACTTTTTCCTTGATAAATCTGCTATTTCGGCTCAGGTATTACAGGATGTTATCACTGAAAAAGATCACTATGCTGACCAAACCATTGGCAAGCAAGAAAATGTCGTTATCGATATGTCTAGTCCCAATATCGCAAAACCATTCTCTATTGGGCACTTGCGTTCAACAGTTATCGGAGATAGCTTATCACATATTTTCCAAAAAATCGGTTATCAAACGGTCAAGGTCAACCACCTAGGAGACTGGGGCAAACAGTTTGGAATGTTGATCGTTGCCTACAAGAAATGGGGAAATGAGGAAGCCGTTAAAGCACATCCAATCGATGAACTTCTTAAACTCTACGTTCGCATCAATGCTGAAGCTGAAAAAGACCCTAGCTTGGATGAAGAAGCACGCGAATGGTTCCGCAAACTGGAAAATGGAGATGAGGAAGCCCTCGCTCTCTGGCAATGGTTCCGTGATGAAAGTTTAGTGGAATTCAACCGCCTTTACAATGAATTGCAAGTCAAATTTGACAGCTACAACGGAGAAGCCTTCTACAACGATAAGATGGATGCTGTTGTAGATATTCTCGCTGAAAAAGGACTTCTTGTTGAGTCAGAGGGAGCCCAAGTTGTCAATCTTGAGAAATATGGAATTGAACACCCAGCCCTTATCAAAAAATCTGATGGTGCAACTCTCTATATCACACGTGACTTGGCTGCAGCCCTCTACCGTAAAAACGAATACCAATTTGCAAAATCCATCTATGTTGTTGGTCAAGAGCAATCTGCCCACTTCAAACAACTCAAGGCAGTACTACAAGAGATGGGCTACGATTGGAGCCAAGACATTGTCCATGTTCCGTTTGGATTGGTAACAAAAGAAGGGAAAAAACTCTCTACTCGTAAAGGAAATGTCATCTTGCTAGAACCGACTATCGCTGAGGCTGTTAGTCGTGCCAAGGCCCAAATCGAGGCGAAAAATCCTGAGTTAGAAAATAAAGACCAGGTTGCCCACGCTGTTGGAGTTGGGGCTATCAAGTTCTATGATCTTAAGACCGACCGTACAAATGGATATGACTTCGACCTTGAAGCTATGGTATCCTTTGAAGGAGAAACTGGACCTTACGTTCAATACGCCTACGCTCGTATCCAATCTATCTTGCGCAAAGCCGATTTCAAACCAGGTACAGCTGGCAACTACAGCCTGAATGATGCTGAAAGCTGGGAAATCATTAAGCTACTCCAAGACTTCCCACGTATTATCAATCGTGCAGCAGATAATTTTGAACCTTCTATCATTGCGAAATTTGCGATTAGTTTGGCTCAAGCTTTCAACAAGTACTATGCACATACACGTATCCTAGATGAAAGTCCTGAGCGCGACAGTCGTCTGGCCCTCAGCTACGCAACCGCAGTCGTCCTCAAAGAAGCTCTTCGTTTGCTCGGGGTAGAAGCGCCAGAGAAGATGTGATTCAGTACTAACAATTGGAACTAAAGTTCCTAATTGTTAGACGCTAGCCGCTATATGCGGACTAGCTAACTGCTTCACTAGTCATGACCCCTAAATATAATCGATTTAGAGGTCATGACGTCGTAACTATGGTGATTTGGCTAGGCGCTTCACTAGTAATGAAACATAAATATTGTCGATTTATGTTTCTTTACGTCGTAACCAGTACGAGTTGCCCAAACGCTTTACTAATTCACCAGACCAAATAATAGCGATTTGGTTAGGCTCATGTCGTAATCTTTTAAATTACTTGAAAGCAATCTGAAAGATTGAGGCAAAATAACATTTATATTTTGTTCGGCCTTGCAGCTGTTTAATGAAACAATTTATTCACTTTTACTATTTCTTTATCACACTGGGAGATTTCCTATGAGCCAATATGCTTATATCCTCGTTGTACTTAGCTTGGTTTTCCTTTTTCTGCTCAATAAGTACGAGAAGGAAAGACTTCAAAGACTCTACCAAGAGCAACTCTTGAAGGACGAGACATTTAGGTCTGACATCAAAGAGAAAATTCACACGACTGAAAATATCAATGATGTCATTGCACATATCAATAAAACTTACCATCTGGGAATGTTGCTCTCAAAAGACGTTACAGATCAATTGAAATAATCAAAATCCGAGAAGCTTTCTTCTCGGATTTTTTAGTCTTAACCATATTCTCCTTGGAGAAATTTCATTAATGCATGTAAAGTTTTCTGTAATTTTCTGTATTTTTTCAAAATATTCTTGCATTTCCTTTAAGTTTTTTGTAGAATAGTAGCTATCTATTCAGATTATTCTGAAAATTCAAAAATAGGAGCGTTTATTATGTCACAAGTTACGTTATCAAACCAGTCAACCTGGGCAAGCAAACTAAAGGCAATGGGGCCAGGAATCCTAATGGCTTCTGCTGCCGTTGGAGGTTCTCACATTGTATCCTCTACTCAAGCTGGTGGTTCCTATGGTTGGTCACTACTCCTCTTGGTTATCTTGGCCAATGTTTTTAAATATCCATTTTTCCGTTTTGGTGCCGAATATACTGCCGACACTGGTAAAACCTTGGTCGAAGGCTATGCTGAAAAAGGAAAACTCTATCTCTGGATTTTCTTTGTCCTCAATGTCTTCTCTGCTATGGTCAACACAGCTGGAGTCGCTATCCTTTGCTCAGCCATCATCGCTAGCGCCTTCCCAATGATTGGACTTAGCATCACTCAATGGTCCCTTATCCTTGTTGCAGTCATTTGGGCCATGCTACTCTTTGGTGGCTACAAACTATTGGATGGTATGGCAAAATGGATCATGTCCGCTTTGACTATTGCAACTGTTCTTGCAGTTATCATTGCAGCAATTAAGCATCCAGAATACAGCTCTGATTTTGTCGAAAAGACACCTTGGCAAATGGCGGCCCTCCCTTTCATCGTTTCCCTCTTAGGATGGATGCCTGCTCCTATTGAAATTTCAGCCATCAATTCACTCTGGTCTGCTGAAAAGAAAAAGACTGTCAACTTTAATACAGAGGACGCCCTTTTCGACTTTAACGTTGGTTACATTGGAACTGCTATCCTAGCTGTATTCTTCGTGGCACTAGGAGCGCTTATTCAGTATCCTACAGGACAAGCAGTTGAAGCCGCTTCAGCCAAGTACATTTCTCAGTTTGTGGGTATGTATGCCTCTGTTCTTGGAGAATGGTCTCGTTATTTGATTACCTTTATCGCCTTTCTCTGTATCTTTGGAACGGTCATCACCGTTATCGATGGCTACTCTCGTGTCAATCAGGAATCGCTACGACTCTTGATTCGTCAAAAAGAGGATACTCGCAAATCTTTGAACATCTGGATGACCATTACCGCTATCATTGGTATCGTAATTATTAAATTCTTTGCTGGACAAGTTTCAACCATGCTTCGCTTTGCCATGATCGGTTCTTTCCTAACAACACCATTCTTCGCTCTTTTGAACTATGTATTGGTGACACGTGAGAATAAAAATCTTCCTTCCTGGCTAAAACTCCTTGCTATCGCAGGATTGATTTTTCTCTTTGGCTTTGCTATTTTCTTTATCTATGCACTTGCCATCGGAAAAGCAGGATAGTATATAAAATGGCACCCTTACGGGGGTGCTTTTTGCATACTCAAAAGCAGTTGAAAATCTCAACTGCCCCTCAGTACTACTTTATTTTTCTGTTTCTAACTCATACAAGTCCGCGATAATCGCTGCGACTTTTTTAATATCTCCCAGCATACCACGCATTTCAAAGTCTGCTAGGACCGGGAAGCCAAAGCGCTGGCTATACTGCTTGGCTGTCAGGCAGTATTGATTGTTAAAATTGCGATTGCCAGATCCCACTACCCCAAAACACTTACTAGCATTGTCTCCATAAGCGATAAAGTCGCCCACTGGAGTCGTTAGAATCTCAACATCGCCGTTATCGACACCATTTCCACCTTCCAGATAGGTCGGCAAGAAAGCGACATAGGGATGTTCCATTTCAAAGAATTCTTGACCTTCCTTGACTAGGTCCTTGATATGGATTTTTTGGACCCCAATCCCTTCGTACTGGGACAAGAGATAGTCCTTGAGTCGGGTTACAAAACTCTCTGTATTCCCACTCAGACTGATATACACTAAGGATATTTTTTTCATGTTGACCTCGATTTTTTGTTTACGATTTAAAAAGAACTACCAAGATTGTAACTTGATAGTTCTTTTTTGTCAATACTTAGGCAACTTCTTCTGCTTCTGCTTCGACTTCTTCGGCCAAATCTTTTTGTTGGCGCCACATCTTGTAAAAGACTAAGGCTAAAAAGAGAACATTAATAATGATGAACAAAATATTCGTTCCTTGTGCTAATGCTCCCATTCCTAAGCCGAGAGTAGTATCTTTGATTAATTGAACCGCATCTTGAACGTTCATATAGCTATAAACCAAACCAACAATCGCTAGTAGAACATAGCCAATATAAGCATAGTTTGCGAATTGCACATTTTTACGTACTAGAAATACAAAGGCTACTACAACTAAAATTGCAGATAAAACAATCAACAACGTATTAAAAATAGAGTGCGATGACGCTGTTACTTGATAAGTATAGTTGACTGTGTCTTCTAATTGCTGGGCAGTAAGCGTCCCGCTATTCGCCAGGCTCGCACGAAGCACATCTTTACTTGGCAATGGACTCAAGATTCCAAATAATGACATAGATGAAATGAGGGCTGATAGGACTAACAAAACCCAAAGATAAATAGGATTCTTTTTCATGTTTTCCTCCATAAGATATTTTGAACATTATAGCATTTTTTGTACAGGAATACAACTTTTACAAGCTGGTTTCAACTTGTTTCCGATAAGCTTTCGGTGATTTTCCGCACAATTTACGGAAAACTTTGTAGAAATATCCAACATTACTATAGCCAACTGCATAGCAAATATCTTCGATGCTATCACTGGTCGACAGTAAGAGTTGCTGCGCTGCCTTAATTCGCTGTTTATTGAGCAATTCCGCAAAGGTTGAGTTGGTTTCCCTCTTAATCAGCTGACCGAGATAGACAGGATTGATAAAGAGTTCCTTGCTAATATCCTTAAGTGAGAGCTCTTTCTGATAATCACGCCCAATCACTTCCAGAACGCTCACCACATTTTCATTCATGCGGTACTGGCCAAAAAACTTGGTCAAAGTTTCTTTGATATAGGCAACCAATTCTTCAAAGGTGTTAATGGCATGGATAGCTTTGACAATCTCGGTCATATCATCTGCTTTTAGGTGTTCAAATAAATGAAAGACATCCATGACAAACTGGGTGAAGAGCTGCTTCGTGATGGCCACGCGCGGGGTATTCTCCAAGACGACCTTCTCTAGCAAGGTTAATTCTTCGATGATTTGATTGATATTCCCTTGGATAATCACCCGATAAATCGGCTCGTAATAAGCAAACAAACTTTCGGATTTTTCTAGATTAACAGAACCGTAGAAGAGGGCTTTTTCAGCGTTGATCTTCCAATTCTCAAAGGACTGCTGGTAGGGTGCTTCAAATGGTGTCACGACGATGCCATCGAGCGGTTGATCAGAGATGAAAATCTGCCAATCTTGCCCCAAAACATAGTAAGGAATGGTAAAAGAACCTTGCTTTTCCTTGGATAGACCAATCCACCAGCTGTCTTTACCTGACAGGTAGTTCGTAAATCCTGTCTCATCCAATTCTTGACTGAGGGTCTGACTTTGTTCCACCTTTTCCTGAAGCTGTCGCGCAATCTTTTCTAATAAATGGCCCAACTCCACCTTGTCTACTGGTTTGACCAGATAATCCACGACACTAAGGTTCATGGCTTTTTTAACGTACTCAAACTCCTGATAACCAGACAGCAAGATATAATAGGTATCTGGAAGTAGCTCTTTCATTTCCCTAATCATCTCAAGTCCGGTCTTATCTGGCATATTGACATCGGAAATGACCACATCTACTGGATTTTTCTTAACATAGTCCAAAGCATCATCTGCGTGATTAGCTGTTGCGACGACTTGCATATCCCATTTTTCAAAGGGGATTAATCGCTTGAGCCCCTCTGTCACCATGTACTCATCGTCTACTAATAAAACTTTATACATTTCTACCCTTTCTATTCATCCTAGATAGTGATATGGTAACGAACACCTTCTTGTTCAGCTGACTCTACACTGATTTGGTAGCGATCCCCAAAGTAGAGAACAAAGCGTTCGTGTACATTTACTATTCCAATTGATTGCCGCTCCCCACTATAGCTTGCCTCGTGTTCAAAACTTCGCTGAGCTAATTTTTCTTGCAAGCTAGCTAGTTTCTCAGCGGGCATTCCTCGACCATTGTCTTCCACTAGGATTTCAACGAAGCCTTGGCCCTTCAAGGCTTTAATACTGATGACATTATCCGTTCTGCGATGGTCAACACCATGGGCAAAGTAGTTTTCTACTAATGGTTGGAGTGTAAATTTTGGAATCCTCATTTCTTCCAATTCTGGTTCAATCTTGAAACCATAAGCAATGGATTTAGGATAACGCACCATACAGAGATAGCTATATTTTCGGCAAAATTCTAACTCCTGCTTCAGGGTCGTTTCCCGCTCGTCGGAGATATTGTTGCGTAACAAGCTGCTAAATTCATAGATAATGTCCGCCAGTTCATCCTGACTTTGCATGACGGCATACATCCGTAAAAACTCTAGAGTATTGTACATAAAGTGAGGATTGATTTGAGCCTGCAGGGCTCGCATATTGGCATCTTTTTGGCTGAGCTCTAGCTGATAGATATCATGGATATTTTTTTCCAGGCGATCCAACATATCATTGGTTGTTTCTGCAATGAGAAGCAACTCTTGGTCTTTTTCAGAGGTATCAATTCGAAGGCCTTCTTCCCCTTGAGCAATCACCTCGATCGAATCTACTAGGTCTACGACCTGCTTTTGGTAATTTGAAAAAGTCTGTCTAAGGGTCACGTACAAAATGATGATAAAGAGAATACTTAGCCCAATAATGACAGCTGAACTCGTCAAAGTTCCTGTAAGAACAAAATTTTTAGGAACAGCAACTCGAACCTGATAACCGTGAGAGGTGACACCTACAAACCAGTTTTCTCGCTCGGCTGAGACCTTCTCCCCAATATGGAACATCTCAGTCTCAAAAGGCGAAGTTACTGTTACAGCCATTGGGATATGACCCCGAGTATTGTCAATAGCGCCATGTAAAACATTTGGGGATAGAGAGATATAGATCACTCCTAAATCCTTGTCAGACACAGGATCGGAAACAGGAATGGCAAAACTATTGGCTGTCGGCTTAAAACCCTCCGCAGGAACTTTCTTCCCACTGCGTTTTTCTCTAGTCGAAACATAGACTTCCTTATAGTCCTGAAGAACAATAGCCACTCCAGTCACAAAATCATTCCGAACATAGAGGTCATCAATATTTTCATACAGGGAAACCGAGATATAAGGTGAAGTTTTACGCTCTAATTGCCAATAGAAGTAGTCTGGTGTGCTGAGACTGAAATACTTGTAAATTCCTTCGATGCGGGCCTGATTTTCAACCAAAGACTGAGCAAGTCGGGTTGATTCTCTGTGATAGTATTCCACTTCACTCACTGTCCGAGTGGTCACACGTTCTGCAACCCGTTGGGCCTCTTTCTCACGCGAGTCCCAGTCAGCATACGATAGCATAATCGCAAAACTGGCAATGACCACGATCATAACCAAACTATAAATCCGTAAAAGAGAGTGAAGCCAAAACTGCTTCATTCTATTTTGTCGCCAATTTTTCATGGATACTTTCATAAATAGGTTCCAACATATCACTGATAAAGAAATGCCACATTCCAATTCCTACAAAAAAGAGCAAGGCAGGCATATAATAACCAACTCCTACAAGGAGTGCAGACCCGAGTAAAACCTTGGCAATCGCAGGTAAGCTCATAAAAATCCCTATAAGGGACAGTTTCAAGGTATTTTGGTAGGATAAATCAAAGTACACCTGAAGTTTCAAGGAAACAGTATAGGCTAGAAAGACAAGAGCGACTACAAGGACATTGAGAAAGGTCGCCAAAAGGTGGAAAATCGTCTGGTGGGGCAATTGAACTAGAAGATACAAACCATAAACTAGGACAAGATCCACAAACACAAAACTATAGAAAGCCAGATTGCTCTTGACAAAATTACTCTTATACAATTCCCAAGCTTCCTTCAAATGGTAGGCTCGATAGGTATACCCATGCTCCGCATACAAACTCATCAGGGTAGCACTAGCTGGGGCCAAACCAAAAATCACTCCTCCTGCTAGTGTTAATAGCCAGAAATAAGCCGTCGCCATCATTCCCAAAAAGATACGATTAAAGACGAATTCTAGAAATTTTCCCATGCTACTCTCCTTAAACTAACGATGTAACTATTATATCATATTTCAAACGTTTTCAAAAATATAGAACTCCCATTTACAATCCTCAAAAAGCGTGATACAATTGATTTTGTTAGTTTATATCAAGGAGAAACTCATGAAGAAAAATATCTTAACCACCCTCTTAGCTGTCGTCCTTTATTTCCTCTGTCTAGGGATTGGAGTAGTACTTGGTCACTTGGTTGACTCAACGGGCAATATGTTCTATGCTCCGGCTTTTTCAGCCCTTGTTGGGGGTAGCGTCTACATGTTTCTTCTGGTAAAAGTTCCTCGTTTTGGTGCCATTACCACTCTCGGGCTCTTTATGGCTCTCTTTTTCCTAGCTAGCAAACACGGCGCTGGAGCCTTTCTACCAGCTATCGCCTGCGGTCTTGCAGCAGATGCCACCGCTCGCCTCGGCCACTATCAGGATAAGATCAAAAATCTTTTCTCCTTCCTCGTCTTTGCTTTTAGCACAAGCGGTCCTATCCTCCTCATGTGGATCAATCCAGCATCCTACGAGGCAGCTCTCCTCGCTCGTGGAAAATCTCAGGAATACATTGACCGTATCATGGTCGCTCCAGAGTTAGACAAAATTTTTCTCTTTGTCGCAAGCATTCTCCTTTGTGCCTTGATTGGTGCTTTGCTTGGACAAGCCATTAGTAAAAAGTTTACACACAAAATCTAATCACTAAAAAAGAGCCCTTCGGCTCTTTTTATTTATGACTTAATTTCTTGGTCAAGAAATCTCCCAAGAACTGGATTGTAAAGATAATCAAGATGATAATGATGGTCGCCAAGATGGTCACATCGTGATTGTAGCGATTGAATCCATAGGCAATGGCTACGTTACCGATACCACCAGCTCCAACTGCTCCCGCCATAGCTGTTTCTCCAACAAGGGAAATCAAGGTCACTGTCGTCACACGAATCAAATCTGGAAGACCTTCTGATAGGTAAACACCCACGATATCCCAGAAGGTCGCTCCGCTTGCTTGAGCAGCCTCAATGACACCACCATCTAACTCAGCCAAGACCACCTGCACCTGACGGGCAAAGAAGGCAAAGACCGCAAAAGAAAGGGGGACAAGGGCTGCATTTGGACCGATACTCGTCTTCACAATCAAGTGAGAAAGTGGCGACATGATTGCTAAGAGGATAATGAAGGGAACCGCACGGAAAATAGAGGTAATCTTGTCTAAAATCCAGAAGACAACCTTATTTTCCAAGACACCGCCTGGCGCTGTCAAGACGAGGAAAAGACCTGCCACCAGCCCCAAGAACCCTCCGATGATGAAGGAAAGAACTGTCATATAAAGAGTTAGGTAGATAGCCGTTCCCCAGCCTGCCTGGCCTGACCAGCCCATCTTGTAGACATTTGGTAAGTAAGTTTGAATCAACTCTGTCATTTTACTGTCCTCCCTTCAATACTTTTAGTTGGACGCCAGCCTGACGGATGGCATCTTGAGCACCTGCTAGCGATACTTTTTCACCTGACAAGACCACAACCAATTCTCCAACGGGAGTGCCATCGAGAATTTCGATATTTCCATAGAGGATATTGGCCGTTACTTGGTAATGTTTGTACAATTCATTCAAAAGTGGTTCGTCTGTCGAAGCCCCTGCATACTTGAGCTGCACTAAGATACTGTTCTCAGATAAATGCTCTACGATTTCTTGCTTCTCAATCTTAACCATGGCTTCATCAATACCTGTAGCTGTTGAGATAAAGTCCTGTGTCAAAGGTTGTTTAGGATTTGAGAAGATTTCAAGAACACTTCCTTCTTCAATCAAACGGCCATCCTGCATGACCGCCACACGGTTGGCAATGTCTTTGACAATCTGCATTTCATGCGTAATCAAGACAACCGTCAAACCTAATTTTTGGTTCAAATCTTGCAACAAGGCCAAAATCTGCTTAGTTGTCTTAGGGTCGAGGGCAGACGTTGACTCGTCTGAAATCAAAATTTTCGGATCATTTGCCAAGGCACGCGCAATGGCCACACGCTGTTTTTGCCCTCCTGATAGTTGTGAAGGGTAGTTTTCAGCACGATCCGCTAAGCCAACCAAATCCAATAACTTAGCTACTTTGGCTTTCTTTTCTTCCTTGCTGAGTCCAGAGTGTTTGAGGGCAAAGGCTACATTTTCCTCGGCCGTTTTCTGGCTCATAAGATTAAAGTGTTGGAAAATCATCCCGATATCTTGACGCTTACGACGCAACTGCTCTGCAGTCAAGGTCACTCTGCCGTTAAAAATGACGTCGTTATCAATGGTAATTTTCCCTGCAGATGGTTTTTGCAAGAGGTTAATCACCCGTACAAGGGTTGATTTCCCCGCTCCAGAATATCCAACGATTCCGTAGATATCCCCTTCTTGGATGTGAATGGTCACATCTTTGACCGCTGTGATGGTTCTCTTCTTTTGGTGAAAAGTCACATCGATCTGATCTAACTTGATAATATCTCTACTCATAGCTTCTAATCAGCTCCTCTACTAATTCAATATGGGTGTAGTAATCGGCGATTCGCACGTTTTCATCTCCACCATGGTCTCGGCTATTGGCATTTCCTAGACCGAAAGCCACCATTGGCACCTCCAGGGCGTCAAAGACCGTATGCATCGGTCCTGTCCCCGCTGTTGTCGGCAAGACTGAAACGCCCTGTGGATAGAATTTCTTGGCCAACTCGATTACGTTGAGAATGGCTGGCGCGCTCATATCGCTTCGATAGCTCATCTCTCCCAAGGTATAGTATAATTCTACCTTATCAAAGCCATTTTTGTCTAGCTGTTTCCGAATTTTTTCCAGAACATCATGCGGTTCTAGGCCAGGAACCAAACGAACCTCTAGCTTAGCACTGGCTTCTGCTGGCAAAATCGTTTTAACCCCTTGCCCTTGATAACCTGACTGAATCCCTTCGATATTAAGGGCTGGCTCGAAAAAGAAACGTTTTAGAAAGGCTGCACGTTCCTCTTGTAAGAGAGGCAATTCCAAACCATAAATGCGACTAATTTCCTCAGGATTGCGTTGGGCGTAGGTATCTACCAAGGCTAGTTCTCGTTCATTTGACTCTTGAACATCCTCGTACAAGCCTTCTACCAAGATACGACCATCTGCAGCGCGCAGGCTACTTAGAGCCTGTAGGAGATACCAAGGTGCTGATTCCACGACACCACCATAACTTGAGTGGATATCCACATCCGCACTTTTTACCTTAGCATCAAAGGTTACAATTCCCTTGTTTCCGCCAGAGATTTCCAGCTGTTCCAAGGCGTTCTTGGTCCCTTGTTCCCAGACTAGCAAGTCCGCCCCACGAAGTTTGTCTGCGTGTTTCTCTAAATACTTATCTAGATCCATGGAAGCAGACTCCTCTGCCCCTTCCATGATAAAGCTGATATTGACAGGCAGATCATCATGGTGCTGCATATACTTTCTCAGAGCACTCAAACGAGCCGTGATGTGGCCCTTGTCGTCGTCAACCCCACGTCCATACATAAAGCCATTTCGCACAGAAAGGGTAAAAGGATCCTCTGTCCACACCTGGTCGCCATCCGCTGGCACGGTGTCATAGTGATTATAGAAGATCAAGGTCTTGGCATCCGGACGCGAACTCTTGAAATGCGCCATGACAAAGGGAGCCGTGTAGCTCTCATCAATCTCCACTTCAGCCCCTACACGCTTGAAAATCTCACCCAGATAGTTTGCGACTTCATTGAGTCCAACCTGCTGGGCAAAGACTGATTTCTTGGAAATCAAGGTGCGCAAGACTTCAAAATAATGTTGGGCCACATGATCCTTCTCAAATTTTTCAATCTGCTCTTGTTCGCTAGGAAAAACCATTTTCTCTCTCTTTCTACTACGTACTTGTGTCCTCAGAACGACCACAAGTGCCTCTTTAAAATCAACTCTCTATACAAAAGCAAGAGGTGGAAACTCTCTCCCACCTCCCTGTGTCTTATTACCAAACTGGTTGGTCCAAACCGTCTGATGTTTCTTCGATAACTTTTTTCACTTCATCAGTGTGGTAAGCTGCGATAATTTTCTTGATGGCATCAGCCTTAGGTGATGATTCCCAATCTTTTTTCGCAACAATGATGTTGTACCATTGTTTTGAGTTTTCATCAGCTTGTTCTTTGAAGAGTGCTTTCTTGTAGTCCAATTTTGCTTCTGTAACGAAGGTATTGTTTACAACGGCAGCATCAACTGATGACAATGAACGTGCTGTTTGGCTAGCGTCCAATTCAGTAATCTTCAAGTTCTTTGGATTTTCTGTGATGTTCGCAACTGTTGCAAGTGCAGTTCCAGAAACATCCAATTTGATCAAACCAGCTGATTGAAGCAAGTAAAGTGCACGACTTTCGTTTGTTGCATCGTTTGGTACGGCGATTTCACCGTTATCTGGGATTTCTTCCACTTTGGTGTACTTGTTTTCTTCCCCATTTTTACCTGAGTAAAGGCGGATTGGTGAGATATATGTATCTGCAATCGCTACAAGGTCTTTCCCGTTTTCTTTGTTCCAGTTGTTCAAGAAGTTGTAGTGTTGGAAAGCATTCAAGTCTACTTCACCATCAGCAGTTGCCTTGTTTGGTTGTGAATAGTCTGTGAACTCTGTGAATTCCAATTTAATTCCATCTTTTTCAACCAATTCTTGGATTTTATCCCAACGCGCTTCTTCAGAACCGCTACGGTTAACTGTTGCAATTTTGACAACTGTTTCGTTGTCTGCTTTCTTTTCTGAATTTCCGCAAGCTGCAAGAGTCAAACCTGCGACTGTAGCAAGAGCTGCTACACCGAGCCATTTTTTAATTTTCATGATTCTATCTCCTTTAAAAATAATACCGTAATAGTATCTCATACTTTATTTGATTTAGCAAATTGTTATTAGATAGGCAGACATATAGTTTGAAACTATATACCTAAAAATTGAGAAATCATCCGCCTTTCTCAGACTGGATGATTTCATACCACTATTTAATATCAGCTTCTGCTGGGAGATAAGTGTCTCCGAAGAACTGTTTAGACAATTTTTCAAGAGTTCCGTCTTTGTAGAGTTCTTGGATACGTTTGTCTACAAATGATTTCAACTCATCTTGACCTTTAGCAAGAAGTGGGTAAACGTAAGGTTGTTGGTCGCTTGGAAGTTCAATGACTTTCAAGTTGTCCAAACCTTGGTTCTTGATAACTGTTTCAACACCGATCTTATCAAAAATCTTGTAGTCAAACTGACCATCGCTCAAACGAGACATGATTTGTTGGAAATCAGCCTTGGTGTAGTTAAGAATAGTTGGATTGTCTGCGTGTTGTTTGTTATAATCTTCTAGCTGTTTAGCTGATGTTGTCCCTTGAACGACCTCAGTAGACTTGCCTCCGATATCATCAAGTGACTTGATGCTGTCGTCGTCTTTCTTCACAACGAGAACGTTAGGGTTTTTAGCAGTTGGAGCTGCATAAAGGTACTTTTCAGCGCGTTCTTTGGTATAACTGATATTGTTTACAGCCATTTGATAACGGTCGCTATCAAGGCCTGCAAAGACACCTGACCACTCTGTCTTTTCAAACTTGACATCGTATTTGTCAGAGTCTTTAAAGATAGCACGGACTACTTCAATCTCATAACCAGTCAACTCGCCATTTTCTTCGTAGTTGAATGGTTTTGGTGAAGCATTGGTTGCAACGATAATTTCTTTCTTACCAGATGCTGCTTCGCTAGTTGCAGTATCTTTCTTATCTCCGCCTGAGCAAGCTGCTAGTACACCTGCGGCAACAAGTCCTAGAGCAGCAAGAGATGAATATTTGACGATTTTTTTCATATCATTTCCTCCAAAATAGAATACTTTACTATCTTAACAGAAAATATTTTTTTTCGCCATTATATGATATCTATCTCGGTGATAGGTTTTTTTTATGGCTGACTAAAAGACCAGGCGCAAGACTGCAATCAAGACTACTCCAAAAAGAACCGTACCCACTAGATTGCGGTAGCGAAAGGCTACCCAAGCCGTTGGAAAGACTGCTAAAAAGTCCAACCATTTGATTTGAGGAAGACTCCCAACCTTGCCAGTCACTACGCTTGAAAGGATCAAGGCAAAGATAATGGAAACAGGCAAAAACTTCAAAAAACGCTCGACGATAGCTGGCAATCCCTTGTACTTAACCAATATGAAGGGAATCATACGGGGAATCCAAGTCACTAGTCCTGAAAAGATAACGGCTAACAAAAGATATTTACTGACCATCTAAGACCACCCCCCATAGTACAACCTAGCAAGGTCGCAAACAAAACAGCTAGCGACTGAGACACTACTGTCAAGAGCAAAAAGAAGGACACCGCAACAACGGCTAGGATCCACAGCAGATTCCGTACAGGAACCCGTCTTTGCATAATCTGAAATTGCGAAGTAAAAATCCCGATAAACATTCCGACAAGGGCAAAGTCTAAGCCAAAGACCTCAGGATTTGGCAGAAGCCCACCTAAAGCTGTCCCCGCAACTGTCCCAATAAACCAGGCTACATAACTATTTAGATTGTTCCCGTGCATCCACATGGGATGGACCTTGTCTGTATGGGCTAATTCTCCCATCAAAACCCCATAGGTCTCATCTGTCAGGAGACTGGACATGCCGATATTTTGCCAGAGACTAGTATGACGGAAATAGGTCGATGCATGCAGGCTCAGCAAAAAGAGTCGCAAGTTGATCAAAAAGACAGTCATAGCAATAGCTGCCACAGGCGCTTGTACCGCAATCAGTGCCAACATAGCAAACTGGGCGCTCCCAGCATAAACAAAGAGGCTCATCAAGCCCATCTCAACAGGTGTCACATAAGGTGCGCCAATAATCCCACAAGCCAGTCCAATGCTGACATAGCCAAGAGCAGTCGGCATGGCCGCCTGAACACCTTCCCAAAATCCTTTTTCTTTCATCCTTCTCCTCATATTCTCTCCAATTGCGGCTGTTCGTCATCACAGCCACAGCATGGACTATTATAACATATTCAAAGAAGAGAAAAAAGTTTCGGATTCGAAACCTATTGCCAGCAAAAAGTGCTGAAGAGGAAGCATCATGGATACATAAGAAATTGATCCACTCGGATAGTATACTTATCGGTTTCTGTGTCTGTAGCATATTTATTTTCTGTTGGATAGACATCAACCCAGAGCTCCCACTGTTGTCCCTTCAACTTGACCTTGTAGCGATAACCGTCATCATAGAGACCTACTGTATCAGTTGTCATGGACTGGTAATCTGGGAGTTCTTCAAGTTCTTTTTTTACAGTCTGGGATAAGTTATTGATCAATGCTTCCTGCTCAGCTTTTGAGGTAACGGGAAAATAAGCCGCTACTGTTTCCAAGTGATGCGATTTTGAAAATGTAAAGGTCGCTCGGCCTGGATAGCCTTTCAAAGTAATCTGCTCATAGTGATAGAAAAGGCGGCCTGTTTTATAGAAATACGGGTCTTCTGCACGCCAAGTATCACGATAGGCCATTTCCTCTTCTTCCTCCACCTCGCTAGCCTTTCCCAATACTTCTTCAACAGATTTAGGAGACATACCGAACGAAAGGGATTCAAACAAGACCAGTTGTGCCTTTTTGATATTCTGGCAAGCTGATAAAAGCATGAGTAAAGCTCCAAGAGAAAGCAAACTACTGATTATTTTTGTAAATTTCATATTTCTACTATACTAAAAAAGGCTATGATTGACAAACTTTGATAGAGTCGGATTCCGTGGTTAAATTCTAAAATTACTTTTTCATTTAAGGTAACAAGGAATTGAGCAAGAACTATTATTAGATATTGGAGATAATAAAAAGACTGGAGCGCCAGCCTTATCTATGTGATGTAAAAATTTCTGCTAAATCTAATACCCAAACACCAGTAAACTGACAATAATTAAGAAACTATTCCACAAGATGTGAAGTGCCATTGACCAATAAACTGAACGTGTATAACGAAAAAATATACAGAGTAGCAGACCTGCTCCAGCATAAATGATGAAGTCTGTTAACACCCATCCATACTGCAAAACATGAATGAGACTAAAGAGAGTGGAGGAAACGATGACATCTATATAGTACTTTTTCAATTTAGATAGTGCTGTCATCAGAAGCCCACGAAAGACCAATTCTTCAACTATCGGAGCAATGAGACTGCCATAGAGAATGCGCGTTACAAAGTAACTAATTCCTGTCAAATTAGCTGCTTCTTTCACAATTGCACTCCCATTTTGCGTGCTGGGAAAGATCTGAGTCGTTATATTTACCCACAAAAACATCAATAGAAAGAAAAGAAAGAAGATACCCAGATACGACCAACGGAACTGGAATCGACCTTACTCTTTCCAACGTTGACTCTTTACAAGAAGTGCAGTAGCAGCAATTCCCTCAATTACTATAAATAAAATTTGAATCCCATAAAATCCAAAATCGGATAACTGGTTCACTGAGTCTAATTTTGCTACAAGATTAAAAATCGAGTAATAGGACACGAGCACCAAAATTGTCCCTAAATAAAATTTCGTTTCTTTCCTTTTCATAGTTGATCCTTTTAAGTTTTATTTGCGTCTTCTTTCAGCCAAGCCTGCCCAGAGTCCTTTCACCCAATCAAAAGCTCCGTAAGGGCTTGGTCCAATACTACAAACTGACTCGGGAATTTCTATGTCACAGCTAGTGTTCTCTTTTGCTAATTAGGATTATTGAAAAACTCTAAAACAACAAGGGGAGAATCTGACCAATCCCATTGTAGACTATGTGCAGCCCAATAGACCAATAAATTGACTTAGTTACTCTAAACAAGACTGCAAATATAAGACCTCCACCCATATAGAAGACAAAGTCAGTCAAGACCCAACCGTGATTACTAATGTGCAAGATTCCAAACAAAGTAGCAGATCCGAGCACATCCAGTCCCCATTTCTTTCCTTTTTCCAGAGCAGTCATCACCAATCCACGATAAATCATCTCTTCAAAAATAGGACCTGCAATCACAGGATAGAAAAAATACATCAAAAATGCTGTAGCTCCTGTAAAAGTAGGGACATCCAGTTGATAAGCAATTTCATTTTTGGTAGGTGGGAAAAGAAAAAAGGTGACGAAATTCCAAACAACAAAAGCAAGCAGAGCTAAAAAGGTATTAAAAAGATAGGAACCTCTAAATTTTCGACTGTTAATTTTCTGCCATTTACCTGACCAAACCATAACAGTAATAGCAAGCAAAACCACAAGAAAATTCAACAGCATATCCGACAAATAATAGGCAAAGTCAGATAGACCAGCAGCAAGATCGCTATGTAAAAGCAAACGAATGAAGAACTGGTCAGCAATGACAAGTAGAACAGCTATAAAAAAGTAGTAGCGTGAGATTATCTTTTTCATTTTATTTTCTCCTATACTATGAAATAAAGACAGTATAACACGAAAAATGCCCTATTTTAGAAAATCGCATATTTGACATTTTTTCTTATAGAAATTTCATTTTTGCGATTGTTTGTTAATCGATAAGGTCTTTATATTGCTGCAAACGCAATTCAAAAAGGGCTGTTAATTGTGGATTTTCTAATATTTTCAGAGATTGGATAAAGTCTTCAATCTCTTTTTGATTGCTCCCCTTAGTTTGAAGGAAAATGCTCATCTTCTTTAAAAACTGCCACAATAATTTCTCAAAAACATCGTATGGTCGAAGCATACTCTCCAACTCGGCTTCAAAGATTGGGATATAATAAAAAAGTTTGCGCTCCATGAGCTCTGATATGATATTCAGAAAGCCACTTTTCATATACAGTCTATTGTGTGCTAATTCTTTAAATTCCTTGGATTTTTCAAGTAAAGAGGTGGATAAAAAAATCAGATCTTGATTACTTAAGAAAGGCATGGTATTGCAAAAAAGATAGAGTTCAAACCAGGTCCAAGATTCAATAGCATAGAGATAAGTAGTCAAAAACTCCCTATCCTCCTCTTCTAGCGGATAGTTTTTATCTAAGGAATGGATGGCATTTTTAATCACAATAGCATTCAAACGACGATAGGTCTGCGCCATCTGTTCTTGCTCGACTTCCTCCAACAGTTGCTCTAAGCCAGCAATATCTTGATGGGCAAAGCGATCCACAACCCTTCTACCAATTCGCATATGTGGGGATTCTTGATAGTTATTAAGCTTGTGTCCAAACTCATCGAAGGTCACATTTATCCCTTGGATAGCTAGTATCAGTTTATCCGCAGATAGCATAGACTGTCCCAGTTCAAACTTGGATAACTGGGATGCTGTCAGGCCATCACAAGCCACATCTGACTGCTTGAGTTTTCTCGCCAGGCGCAATTCCTTGAAAAATTCTCCCAATTCCATTCTCTCAATCATCTGACCACCTCCTAATTTTTACATATTATATCATCATTTTTACATATTTGTCAAAATATTCTGACAGTTTCCGGAGTAAAAAAGCCAGCTTCAAGCTGACTCTTTATTCTATGGTATCAAAGGCGAGACTCGGTTTGGCATTGAGGTCCAAGCCTGCAAAGTTTTCTTTGTTCCACTCGCTGACGCTAGCATAGGCAATCATACCTGCATTGTCTCCGCAAAGGCGTAGAGGTGGGATGATAACCTTGACATCTGTGATCTCGGTTGCCAGACGTTCTCTGAGGCCTCTATTAGCAGCCACGCCACCGGCCACGACTAGGGTTTTAACAGGGTATTTTTCTATGGCTTTCTTGGTTTTGGCCATAAGAATATCCATGACTGCTGCTTGGAAGGACGCTGACAGGTCTTCCTTGGACAAGCTTTCTCCCTTTTGCTCGGCATTGTGGTGAAGATTGATAAAGGCAGACTTCAAACCTGAGAATGAAAACTCTAGATTGTCCTCCTTAATCATGGCACGAGGGAAATCATAAATATCTTGCCCCTGATGAGCTAGCTCATCAATTTCGCGACCTGCAGGATAGGTCAAGCCCATGACACGGCCGACCTTATCATAAGCCTCACCAACTGCATCGTCCCGCGTTTCCCCAACAATCTTATAATCCCCAGCCTCAGAAACATAGACCAACTCCGTGTGCCCACCGCTGACCAAGAGAGCTAGCAAGGGAAACTCCAAAGGCTCAACGCTCTGAGCCGCCATGAGGTGACCAGCCATGTGATTCACGGGGATCAGCGGAAGTCCATGAGCCCAAGCAAAGGCCTTGGCAGCTGACAAACCAACTAGCAGTGCTCCGACCAAGCCTGGTCCGTAGGTAACAGCCACAGCCGTTACATCCTCTTCGGTAATTCCTGCTTCTGCTAGAGCCTCCTCGATACAGGCTGTAATGACCTCGACATGGTGACGACTAGCTACTTCTGGCACTACGCCCCCAAAACGTTTGTGACTCTCAATTTGACTCGCAATGACATTGGACAAGAGCTCGTCATCGTTTTTCAGTACGGCAACACTGGTCTCATCACAGGATGTCTCAAATGCTAAAATATATCTATCCTTCATCTATTTCTCTCTTCATAATGATGGCGTCCTCGACTGGGTCATGATAGTAAGCCTTTCGCTCAGCGATGATCGCCATCTTTTCTTTCTTGTAAAATGCTTGCGCTCGTTGGTTTGACTTTCTGACTTCGAGGAAAATCTCCTTATCCGTTGGCAATTGAGCAAACAAGGCTGACGCAATTCCCTGACCCTGATAGGCTTTTTTGACAGCGATTTGCAGGACTTCTGCCTCAAAAAGATTCTCCTGCACGGCTAGAAAGCCAATCACTTCTGCTCCGTCCAAAGCCACAGCATACCAAGTCTGGTCTTGGGACAGGTCTGCTTGGATTTGTTCCAGCGTCCAAGGACTGACTGGGTAAACAGCTGCCATGACAGCATAGATAGATTGAGCTAGGTCAGGCTGTCTTTGGATTCTTTTGATTTCTATCATAGGCGTTTAATGTAGGACTCACCAGACTCGGTGTGGTTCTTGAGCCAATTTTCCTCGGCTTCGACACGCTTGAGGTAATTCGGCACAAAGTCATGTAAGGAGCCTGCTTCCTTATCCCAAGCCAAAAGAGCAAGATTAGCTGCATTAGGTAAGCTTTCTTGGTAGTTGGCTTGTGGCAAGTGTTCTTGAATCTGCTCCACAAAGGTTCCAACCTCTCCAACAAAGGTCACCTGGTCAGCATCCGTGACTTTTTCTAGCACTTCCGCAAAGGACAGGTGTGCTTCTGACATGACAGGTTTGGCATTTTCATAAAATCCTGCATAAACATTGTTGCGACGCGCATCCATCAGGGGAACAAGTAAGCCTTCTTTCTGGCTTGGTACCAGAGCCAAGAGGCTAGACATACCAACCAACTCAATGTTCAGGGTATGAGCCAAGGTCTTAGCAGTTGCTACCGCGATTCGTAAGCCAGTATAACTACCTGGTCCTTCAGCTACCACGATTCGATCCAAATCCTTGGATGTCCAATCCAAACTTGCCATCAAAAAATCGATGGCAGGCATGAGGGTAATACTGTGATTTTTCTTGATATTAATCGTCGTCTCGGCAAGAACCTGCTTGTCCTCTAAAATGGCTAGAGAAAGAGCCTTGCTGGACGTATCAAAAGCTAATACTTTCATAACACATTCCTATCTTTTTATCTGTTTACTATTATACTACAAAAGCCAGCGCAAGGGAATTTTCTTTGTTTTGAAACAAAAGGGCCTGCCACTTAGACAAGCAATTCCACACAACAAATTCAAAAAAGTTGTAGCTTTTTTGAATAGAAAAGTGAACAAGGAATTGAAAGGATCGCCATAAGAAGTTTAGATAAAACATATATACTTTGACTCGATATTCGATACGAGAGATCATCGTAAACATAAGGATATCACCTAAAAATAGAAAAAGTCCATCCCATCTATCAAGACGAGGTGGATTTTCTGTATATCTAGATGAATAATTGACTTTAGGCATTTAAACCAAAGTAGACAACGAGCCAGACAACATAGGTTACAAGGAGGAGAAAAATTGAATAGAGCGTCACAAAAGCAAGCTTCCAAAGGAATTTTGTTTTACGGTGTTCCAGATGCACAAACAAGGCATTCCCCCCATAGACACAAGCTACAAAGACTATAAACACCAAGAGGCGAGCTCCTATCGCAAATTCAAACAAACTAAACATTCTTAATCCTCCTTTTGGTATTCCTATTTTTATATAAACTGTTGACAATATCGGTCTATCAATGTTAAAATGTAATTCAACATTGGTAGGAAAATCAGGTTGAGTCGCTGACTCCTCGGGTTGCAGTGCTATCCCTGAAACTTTGGTTTCTAAAGAACTGAAATTGCGATTGAACAATTCGCCCCCAGTGTTTGACGGCTCTTGACTTCGGTCAGGAGCTTTTTGATGCTTTTAAAGTTGATTCCCTCAGTAAGTTATAGTAAAATATAAATATTGAGAGGATAACGTAGGGCGACTGGTAACAGAGCGTTCAAAGGTACCAACTTCTGGTACGGGTGTGGGACTGCCCTCAGCTTTGAGCTGTAAAGACCCCTGACTACCATTGATCCTCTCTTTTTGTTTACTCTTAAATTAAGTGCTTGTCTTTACCTTTTAGTAAGCGCTCCACTCCATGCTATTTCTACATCGTTATACTTATAGATTGACTTCTTAGCCTCATAGATGATAAAATAGGGTAAAGGTTGAGATTTGGTCTGACTTGGTGACAAGTCTTTCAAAGGTTGTGATTCAATCACTTCAGGTAATGGTGCTGCCCCTTGAGCTTGCTCAGAAAGATCCCTTAATTTTGTCTCAGCCTTTTTATTTGCTCTTGAGATTTCTCAAGAGTTTTTCTTTTTTCAAAGATATCATTCTGCCCCAACCATCTACACCAACGATTAATGAAACTAGAACTGTATTCTTCCTCAAACCTACTATCTCCATAGATTCCCCCTTTAATTATAACACCTAAGTGCACTCCGACCAAATCCTACCTGTCTTTTTGCTCCTTCTTCCCCTCCAGACTTTCTCCATTTCCGTCTTTTACTAATTTTTCATTTTGTGGTATAATTGAAATAATTGTAACGAATCAAGGTCAATCTAGACACAAAATGGAATGAAATCAAGCAAATCTCTACTAAAAGTTTGGAATAAGCTGACCTGTAAATAGAAAGGAACTATATGATTTACAAAGTTTTTTATCAAGAAACAAAAGAACGTAGCCCACGTCGTGAAACAACACGCTCACTTTACCTAGACATCGATGCCAACTCAGAACTTGAGGGACGTATCGCTGCTCGCCAACTTGTCGAAGAAAACCGCCCAGAGTACAATATCGAATTTATCGAACTCTTGTCTGACAAATTGCTAGATTACGAGAAAGAAACTGGCGCTTTCGAGATTACGGAGTTCTAATATGGCCTACACTCTTAAACCTGAAGAAGTCGGCGTTTTTGCCATCGGTGGTCTGGGAGAAATCGGGAAAAACACTTACGGAATTGAATACCAAGATGAGATTATCATCGTCGATGCTGGGATTAAATTCCCAGAAGATGACTTGCTGGGTATCGACTATGTCATTCCTGATTACTCTTACATCGTGGACAATATTGACCGCGTCAAGGCCGTTTTGATCACACACGGACACGAGGACCACATCGGTGGGATTCCTTTCCTACTCAAGCAAGCAAATGTCCCTATCTACGCTGGTCCACTTGCCCTGGCTTTGATCCGTGGAAAACTTGAAGAACACGGCCTCTTGCGCAACGCCAAACTTTACGAAATCAACCACAACACTGAGTTGACCTTTAAAAATCTCAAGGCAACTTTCTTTAGAACCACTCACTCCATTCCAGAGCCTTTGGGAATTGTCATTCATACTCCTCAAGGAAAAATCGTCTGTACGGGTGACTTCAAGTTCGACTTTACACCAGTTGGAGAACCTGCAGACTTGCACCGAATGGCAGCCCTTGGTGAAGAGGGTGTGCTCTGCCTCCTCTCTGACTCGACAAATGCAGAAGTGCCAACCTTTACCAACTCTGAAAAAGTCGTTGGTCAGTCCATCATGAAGATTATCCAAGGCATTGAAGGACGCATCATCTTTGCATCCTTTGCCTCAAATATCTTCCGTCTCCAGCAGGCAACGGATGCCGCTGTTAAGACTGGACGCAAGATTGCTGTCTTTGGTCGTTCTATGGAAAAGGCCATTGTCAACGGTATCGAGCTTGGCTACATCAAAGCTCCTAAGGGAACCTTTATCGAGCCAAATGAAATCAAAGACTACCCTGCAGGCGAGGTTCTGATCCTCTGTACAGGTAGTCAAGGCGAGCCGATGGCAGCCCTCTCTCGTATCGCTAACGGAACCCACCGTCAAGTGCAACTCCAACCCGGCGATACCGTTATCTTCTCTTCTAGCCCAATCCCTGGAAATACTACTAGCGTCAACAAGTTGATTAACATCATTTCTGAAGCTGGTGTCGAAGTCATCCACGGTAAGATTAACAATATCCACACCTCTGGACACGGTGGTCAGCAAGAGCAAAAACTCATGCTCCGCTTGATTAAGCCCAAATACTTCATGCCTGTCCACGGTGAATACCGCATGCAGAAAGTCCATGCTGGACTAGCGGTGGATACGGGTGTCGAGAAGGACAATATCTTTATCATGAGCAATGGTGATGTGCTTGCCCTTACTGCTGACTCAGCTCGTATCGCAGGTCATTTCAATGCCCAAGACATCTATGTCGATGGAAATCGTATCGGTGAAATCGGCGCTGCTGTCCTCAAAGATCGTCGTGATCTATCCGAAGACGGTGTCGTTCTAGCAGTCGCAACTGTTGACTTCAAGTCTAAAATGATATTGTCTGGGCCTGATATCCTCAGCCGAGGCTTTGTCTACATGAGAGAATCTGGGGACTTGATTCGCCAAAGTCAGCGCATCCTCTTCAATGCTATTCGTATCGCACTGAAGAACAAAGACGCCAGCATCCAATCTGTCAATGGTGCCATTGTCAACGCCATTCGTCCTTTCCTCTATGAAAATACAGAACGTGAACCAATCATCATCCCGATGATCCTCACACCAGATGAAGAAGAATAAATCAACAAAACAGCCCCGTCTTCGGAGCTGTTTTTCTCTATGCTTTCTTTTCTTGATTTTTAGAAATACTACGATTTTTACCTTCAAGATAGACCATCAAAATAGAAATATCTGCTGGGTTAACTCCCGAAATACGGCTAGCTTGACCGATGGTTTCTGGATTGATAAGTTTGAACTTCTGACGGGCTTCTGTCGCGATAGAATCAATATCATCCCAATCAATATTGGCTGGAATGCGTTTTTCTTCCATGCGTTTCATCTTGGCAACCTGGTCCATAGCTTTGGAAATATAGCCTTCGTACTTGATCTCTGTTTCAATCAATTCGATAATCTTGTCATCCAAGTCCTCGGCAGCTGGCCCTATGAAGGCCACCACATCTTTGTAAGAAACTTCTGGACGGCGAAGGAATTCTTTGGCTGTCACCGCATCTGTCAACGGCTTGAAGCCCATTTCCTCAACCTTAGCATTGGTTTCTTTGACTGGCTTGAGTTTAATACTGTCTAGGCGCTTCATCTCATTGTCAAGTTGATTTTTCTTGATTTCAAAACGGGCCCAGCGTTCATCGTCCACAAGGTCAATCTCGCGCCCCATCTCAGTCAAACGCATATCGGCATTGTCATGACGGAGGATGAGACGGTATTCAGCACGACTGGTCAAGAGACGGTAGGGTTCAATGGTACCCTTGGTCACCAAGTCGTCAATCATCACCCCGATATAGCCGTCACTGCGCTTCAAAATCAATTCAGGCTTGCCTTGGATTTTCAGAGCCGCATTGATACCCGCGATAATCCCTTGACCAGCAGCTTCTTCGTAACCTGACGTTCCATTTGTCTGACCAGCTGTAAAAAGTCCTGAGATTTTCTTTGTTTCCAGAGTCGCACGCAACTGGTGTGGCAAGACCATGTCATACTCAATGGCATAACCTGTTCGCATCATCTCAGCATTTTCTAAACCTTTGATAGAATGAACCAACTCACGCTGTACATCCTCTGGCAGACTGGTTGAAAGACCTTGGACATAGACTTCCTCTGTATTGCGCCCTTCTGGCTCAAGGAAAAGTTGGTGGCGTTCCTTGTCCGCAAAGCGCACAATCTTGTCCTCAATTGATGGACAGTAACGAGGTCCCACTCCCTTGACCACACCTGTAAACATAGGCGCACGGTGGAGGTTGTTTTGGATAATCTCATGACTGGTACCGTTGGTGTAGGTCAACCAGCATGGCACCTGGTCCTTGACATAGTCCTCATCACGTGAAGTGTAGGAGAAGTGATTTGGCGCTTCATCTCCTGGCTGAATCTCTGTCACATCGTAATTGATAGAAGAAGCCTTAACACGTGGAGGGGTTCCTGTCTTGAAACGACCAATTTCGAGTCCCAGTTCCTTGAGATTGTCAGCAAGGTTAATCGAAGCCAGACTGTGGTTAGGACCTGACGAATACTTGAGGTCTCCGATGATGATTTCCCCACGGAGTGCAGTCCCTGTCGTCACGATAACAGCCTTGGCAGCATATTCTTGATGAGTTGCTGTACGAACACCGACAACCTTGCCATCTTCCACCAAAATCTCATCAATCATGGTTTGACGAAGGGTGAGATTTTCTTGATTTTCAACTGTCTTGCGCATCTCCTTAGAGTAAAGCTCCTTGTCAGCCTGCGCACGAAGGGCACGGACAGCTGGACCTTTCCCAGTGTTGAGCATCTTCATCTGGATGTAGGTCTTGTCAATGGTTTTAGCCATTTCACCACCAAGGGCATCCACTTCACGCACGACAATCCCCTTGGCAGAGCCACCGATAGAAGGGTTACAAGGCATGAAAGCCAGCATTTCAATGTTGATGGTCGCAAGCAATACCTTGCAGCCCATACGGCTAGCAGCTAGAGATGCCTCCACCCCAGCGTGCCCCGCACCGATTACAATAATATCGTATTCTTCCGTAAAATTATAAGTCATTTCTTAACCTTTCAAAAATTTCTCGCAAATAAGGAACTAACTTCTCCTCCTCTAGAGCTTGATCCATAGTAACCCATTTAAAGTGTGTATGCTCTTCAGGATCTAATCTGATAATTGGCTTCTCCCCAACCCAGTCTGCTTTATAAACTAAGCGAGTAAAAACCGTATCCTTAGAAGTATCCAGTTGACTATCTTCGTGAAGAAGTTTGAGCGAACTGCTATCTAGCCTAACTCCCGCTTCTTCAATGCATTCTCTAAGAGCACCATCTCGCGGAAGTTCACCCTTTTCAACCCCGCCACCAGGAATATCCCAGTAAGTTGGATAAACGTTGGGTTCTCCTCTTTTAATTTCCGAACGCTGAATGAGTAAATAATCACCACCACTATGAACAAGTACATGGGCAATAAGCTTAACCATCATTTTCTCTCCTATTCCTCAAGATGAATGTGTTTTAGTTGGCCGTCCCATTCTGGTAGAGCTGTTTTTAAAAAGGCTGGAACTAGATTGATCCCCTCAAGCCTATCCAAGTCAATCCACTTACAGGGCTGCCTCTTCTCATCTTCCTGCATGGTCAATGGAGCATCTTCAAGCAAGTTCACCAGATAATGAAACTCGATGTTGTGATAGGAAACACCGTCTTGTTCAAAACGATTTTCAACTACGAAAGCTAGCTGTCCAGCTTGAGCTTTGACACCTAGTTCTTCCTTCACTTCACGGACTACCGCGTCTTCCGTGCTTTCATTGACTTGAATCGCACCGCCGATAGTGTAATATTTACCCTTGTCTTTAGTAACTAGGAGCTTGCCATTTTGGAGAATCAAGGCTGTCGCCCGAACACCAAAAACAGTATTTCCTACTTTTGTCCGAAAGTCTTGTTGAGTCATTTTTATCCTTTCCCTTAAACGACACAAAAACAGTCAAAACTCCAAAGAAGTGCAGGACAAAAAAGCCTGCAACATCCATGAGCTTTGACCATCATTTCTATTGCTTTTATTATTGTAGCAAATTGAGAAAATTTGTCAATCTAAATGTACTGACAAACCTGTCCATCTCGATAAGCATTATCAATCAAACCGCCACCGAGACACTCATCGCCATCGTAAAAGACAACTGCCTGTCCTGGTGTGATGGCGCGTTGCGGTTCCGCAAAGATGACCTCTGCCTTATCTCCTTTGACATGTACTGTCACCTTAGAATCAGGCTGACGGTAGCGGAATTTAGCCGTACATTCTAGCGTAAATTCCTCTGGCATCTCACGAGTAAAATGAACTTGACTGGCTTCTAGGCTGGTTGACATAAGCGAATCATGGTAAAAACCTTGGCCGACATAGAGGATATTCTTGCTTAGATCTTTTCCGACAACGAACCAAGGGGCATTGTCACCACCGTGTTGGCCACCGATACCGAGTCCGCCACGCTGACCAATCGTATAGTACATAAGGCCGGCATGCTCACCCATATCGCGACCATCCACAGTCATCATGCGACCAGGCTGAGCTGGCAGATAGTTGCTGAGAAAGTTTTTAAAGTTCTTTTCTCCGATAAAGCAAATCCCTGTCGAGTCTTTCTTCTTAGCAGTCGCAAGTCCTGCTTCTTCTGCGAGTCTGCGAACTTCAGGCTTTTCCAAATGTCCCAATGGGAACATGGTTTTTTGGAGTTGTTCTTGCGAAAGTTGACTGAGGAAATAGGTCTGGTCCTTGCCATTGTCCACGCCACGAAGCATGTGAACGATGCCATCCTCATCACGCGCCACTCGAGCATAATGCCCAGTCGCTACATAGTCTGCACCCAAGGTCATAGCATAATCCAAAAAGGCCTTGAACTTGATTTCCTTGTTACACATAACGTCTGGATTTGGCGTGCGCCCTGCACGGTATTCCGCTAGGAAATACTCAAAAACGCGGTCCCAGTACTCTTTTTCAAAATTGACAGAGTAGTAAGGAATGCCAATCTGGTCTGCCACTGCAGCCACATCCTTGTAATCTTCGGTCGCCGTACAGACGCCGTTTTCATCTGTGTCATCCCAGTTCTTCATGAAGATACCGATCACATCGTAACCCTGCTCTTTAAGCAAGAGAGCCGTCACCGACGAATCAACACCACCACTCATCCCCACAACAACACGTGTTTTAGAGTTATCACTCATGGTAAGTCTCCCATCTATTCGTTTATTCATACCCTCAAAATTCTATTTACTAAGACTTTCAATAGAATTTCTTCGAGTATAGTCTTTTCGTTTGCTTTTAGGAGTAAAATGGTCTGGGAGACCATTTTAGCCTATCATCTTAAAATGAAAATATGATAGGCAACGAGTCGCAGGCATAACTCGAGTTAGGTAAGACGAGTTAACGACGTAATAAAAGATAAACGAAATGACTAGTTCACGATTGAAGGTCGTGTGTGCTTTAACGATTGAAGGTCGCTTGAGCAGTATTCATTATAACACGCTTGGTTGGAGAAGACAAGAAAGAGGCTGATAAATCATCTCAGCCTCTCTTTCTTACTTTGCAAACGAATCAATTTCCCCTTTTAAGTTCTTTCTTCGCTTGTTCTATCTGGTATTTCACTTGCTCAAAGCCGGTTCCTCCTAAGGAATTTCTCCTCTGAACAGCGGTTTCTGGACGCAAGTAGATATAAATATCCTCTTCAATCAAGGGATGGTAGACTTGCAACTCCTTCAAATCCCAATCTTGGATATTTTTACTATGCTTGATAGAGTCTAGAACCAATTTCCCTACAATTTCATGCGCTTCTCTAAAGGGAAGACCTTTTTCAGCCAAATAATCTGCCAGTTCGGTCGCATTTGAAAAATCATTCTCTGTGGATTGCTGCATTTTGGCCTCATTAACCTGCATGCTCGATAGCATACCTGCCAGCACATCCAGAGAATTTAAAATCGTTTCTACTGTATCAAACATGCCTTCCTTGTCCTCTTGCAAATCCTTATTATAAGCCAGAGGCAGAGACTTCATGACGGTCAATAGTCCAAGCAAGTGCCCGTAAACTCGTCCTGTCTTCCCTCGAATCAATTCGGCCATATCAGGATTTTTCTTCTGGGGCATGATAGACGAACCCGTTGAAAAGCTATCAGACAAGCTAATGTACTGATACTCAAAACTGCACCAATTGATGATTTCCTCACAAAAACGACTCATATGCATCATCAAAATGCTGGCATTTGATAGAAATTCTAAGATGAAATCACGGTCACTCACTGCGTCCAAGGAATTGGTATAGGGGTGTTGGAAACCCAATAAATCACTCGATAATTGACGATCGATTGGAAAAGTTGTCCCCGCCAATGCAGCCGCACCCAGGGGAGATAGGTCCGTATGTTTCAAGTTAAATGCAAAGCGCTCGCTATCCCTTTGAAACATATTGTAATAAGCCATGAGATGATGGGCAAAACTAATCGGTTGGGCGTGCTGCAAATGAGTATAGCCTGGCATGATGGTTTCCACATGTTTTTCAGCCAAATCCAGCAAAACACTGTTCAGATTCGCCAACTTATCCAAGACATGGCCAAGTTGCTCCTTTAGATATAAGTGCATATCTGTTGCGACTTGGTCATTCCGAGAACGAGCCGTGTGCAGTTTCCCAGCCAGAGGACCGATTTTCTCTGTCAGTAACACTTCCATATTCATATGAATATCTTCATTTGCAATATCAAAATGAAGCTCTCCTGCCTCTAAATCTCGCAACAAAGCTTGCAGACCATCTTGGATCTGCTCTGCCTCTTCCAAGCTCAAAATGCCAGTCTGTCCTAGCATTTGAATATGAGCTAGGGAACCCATCAAATCAAATTTTGCCAGCTGGTGGTCAAAGGAAATACTCGCACCGAACTGTTCTACCCACTCTTCCACAGTGCCTTCAAATCGACCACCCCATAATTTTGTATTTTTCGGCATATCCTGTCGTCCCTTTCTATCGCGTCACTACTCAACATTTTTCTGAACTTCTGAATAAACCTTAGTCGGAAGCCCCCAAAGCTTGATAAATCCAACAGCCGCATCTTGGTCAAAGGTATCCGCACTAGTATAAGTCGCCAGATTTTCATCGTAAAGAGAATTTGGAGATTTCCGCGCCACTACCTGGGCGTTTCCCTTGTAAAGTTTAACTTTTGCAGTTCCATTGACAACTTTCTGTGTCTCCTTGATATAGGCAATCAAAGCCTGAGTTGCTGGGCTAAACCACAAGGCATTATAGATGAGATTGGACAACTCATTTTCGATAATGGGTTTGAAATGAGCCACTTCTCTCACAAGAGTCAAGTCCTCAATCTCCTTATGAGCTGCCAATAAGGTCACAGCACCTGGGCACTCATAAATCTCTCTTGACTTAATACCGACTAGGCGATTTTCCACATGGTCAATACGACCAACACCGTGTTTGCCTGCAATTTCATTGAGCTTTTGAATCAAAGCCGCCACTTTCATCTTTTCTCCATTGAGGGAAATGGGCACCCCACAGCTAAACTCAATGTCAATAAATTCTGGACTGTCTGGTGCCTCTTCTGGAGAAGATGTGATCCCAAATGCTTCTTCTGGCGCTTGGTTCCAAGGGTTTTCCAAGACACCACATTCATTTGCACGACCCCAAAGATTTTGATCGACAGAGTAAGGATTGTCAAGGTCAGCAGGAACTGGAACACCGTTTTCTTTGGCATATTGGATTTCTTCTTCACGAGACCATTTCCACTCACGAACAGGCGCAACTACTTTTAAATTGGGATCCAAAGCCGCAATAGAGACTTCAAACCGAACTTGGTCGTTTCCCTTACCTGTACAACCATGGGCAATTGTGGTTGCCCCCGTCTGATGAGCTATTTCAACGAGTTTTTTTGAAATAAGAGGGCGACTCAGAGCAGATACCAAGGGATACTTTTGTTCATAGTAGGCATGTGCCTGAAGGGCCACTAAAACATAGTCATTAGCGAATTCTTCCTTAACATCAATGACATAAGACTCTACAGCCCCAACCTTGAGAGCTTTATCATGGATGAACTCCAAATCTTTTCCTTCACCCACATCCATACAAACAGCGATTACATTATAGTCTTTTTTTAACCATGTAATAGCAACCGATGTATCCAATCCACCTGAATAGGCTAAAATGACTTTTTCCTTACTCATTTCTCTTCCTTCTTTCTATTTTTCGATAGAGACTTTAAAAGCATCGTCAATCAATTTGTCCAACTCCCCAGAATCCTTCAACTTCTGGATGGTTTTGTCAACCGCCTCTTTTAATTCTTTACTATCTTTTTTCATCGCAACAGCGTAGGAATCTTCTTTATCATTGTCAAAATCAAACTCAGCGATGGCTAGGTCTGGATTATTCTCTACAAATCCTTTCGCCACTGGTTCCTCAAAGATAACCGCATCCAGTTGCCCTGATTTTAAATCTGTTATCAAATTTCCATTTTTAGGAAGTGAAACGAGAGAAGAATTCTGCAAGGTTTCTTTAGCCAGAGTTTCCTGGATAGAACCTTTCTGCGCTCCAACCTTTTTCTGAGCCAAATCCTTCACTGATTGGTAATTCGTTAATTCAGATTTTCTTACGATAACCTTATTTTTCGAAGTGTAGTAGGGAATTGAAAAATCGTAAACTTGACTTCTCTCTTCCGTTTTAGAAACACCTGATATGGCAAGATCGGCCTTACCTGAATCAAGACTAGCTAGTACATTGTCAAAACTCATTGGAGAGAGCTCCACTTCTACACCTAGTTCTTTTGCGATGGCTTTGGCTAGCTCAACATCTGAACCTACAATCTGATTTTTCCCATCGACCAATTTCTGATATTCAAATGGAGCAAACTCTGGATTTAGGGCCACCACCAATTTTCCTTTAGCCTTAATGGCTTCAACACCTTGGGATTGAGTGTTACTACAAGCAAATAATAAGGGAAACATAAGCAAACCAAACATCGTCATCAACACCTTCTTCACTTTATTCATAGAAGAGCCTCCTTTTATTTTTATACTTTATTATTGTATAAATAATACTCTTCTCATTTTCGTTTGTCAAGAAAAAACTGTATTTTATTTCATTTAAATCAAGAAAAAGCTTATTATATGATATATTTTTACATATAATAAGCTTATTTATACTATTTGAGTTTTTAAAAATACAATTGTCCAATTACAGGTAAGATGAAGAGATCAACGAACTCTCCACATTCTCTTTCACAATTCAATGACTCGATGGCATTGTTGAGCTACATAGGCATCGTGGGTAACGATAATGACCGTTTTCCCTTCCTTGTTCATATCTAAGAGAAAGTTTAAAACCAAATCTCGATTTTCAGGGTCTAGAGAGCCGGTTGGTTCATCTGCTAACAGGAGCTGACTCGGTTTTAAAATGGCTCTAGCAACTGCGATTCGTTGCTGTTCCCCTCCAGATAACTCTGAAACCTTCTGATGTAGGGTTGATGACAATCCCACTCTCTCTAAAATTTCTTCTATCTTTTTGACTTTGTCCTTCTTGGATAATTTTACATACTTTAGAGCGAGCATGAGATTATACTCTACTGTTTCATTATCAATCAGAGCAAAGTTTTGAAACAGATAGGAGATATGTTCGCGGATAATCGCTTGCGACTTAACAGAATTGACAGGTACATTTTGCTGACCGAAAATTTCATAATGTCCACTGTAATCGCCATCTATCAAACCCAAGAGATTTAACAAGGTTGACTTGCCACTGCCACTTTTTCCAACAATGGCAACTAAATCTCCTTGGTTAATTTTTAGAGATAAGTTCTCCAAAATAACTTTTTCCCCAATGGTTTTCGTAACATTTTCCAACTTTATCATAAGTGATCCCCTTTCAATAACTGCACTACATTTCGTTTTTCCATCTTAGAACCCAAGAAAAGCACAAACAGGATATCTAAGCCTGTAAATCCTGCAAAAAGTAGGAGCGGGAAAAGTGCCTGTGTAAAGAATAGCAGGGCTACAAAAGGAAGGCTATAGACAGCTAATAGAAGACCCAGCAAGGAACGATACCGATCTATCAATTTCCAGCCCATAAACTTCTTGGTAATAATATCTGTTCGCTTCAATAAGAAAGTTGTTACTAGTAAGAAGTAGGAAATCATCATACTAAGAAGACCAACCAAAGCAAAGAGTATGTTGAAATTCCGAACAGCATCTCGATAAGAATCTACTTTCTCTTGTTGAATGGCTTGAATAGATGAAAATTTTAAATAATTCCCATCTGATAATTTCTCAACTAACGCTGTCACCTCTTTTTGATGTTGAGCTGTATTTTCGATTTTAATGGGATTATTTAAACCTGTTGTTGACAGGGAAGCTTTTTCATCCCACATCATATCAGAATCATTGACCAAGCTAATAATTGGATTGTAGAGATTTTCCTTTCGCTTCTCGTTATAAGGGAAAAATGACCAATCTCCTTCATAATAGGCAATCTCGACATCCACCTCCTCTATCCTTCGTTTTTGCTGCTCTTCATACTTCATTGATTGATAGGTAATCAACTTCCCCAAGAGCTGGTTTTTCTCTTCTTCACCTTTCGTACTTGCTGGCATCAAAATAACTTTTTTAGTGCCGGTATCGGGTAACTTGAATCCCTTGCTCTTTAGAAAATTGCGATTAGCATAGTACACATCCACCGTATCTGTTAACTGATATTGCTGAATCTGTTCTGATTTGACAAAATTTTTTACAGGAAGACTGCTACTTTGCACATAGCCCGCCTGCGTTTTTTCTACCAAATCCAGATAAAATCGATAGAAATAATCCACTGCTTGCCCTGAGCCTGCCAACTGCTCTTGCCACAGGTTATCATTGAGTTGGAAAGTTTCTAAGGTCAGATAATTTCCTTGACTGATCCACTGTTTCTGGTAATCCAACTCTTTGTTTTCTTGCTCCAAACTTTTCCCCACCCCAACTAGCAAGACTGTCAGTAAAATGGTGGTTCCAATTTTCATCAAATAATTAAAGAGTAAACCAAATTTGAAAGATGAAAAACCTTTCAGCAGAGAGCTGATTGTCATTTTTTGGATTAAGAGATAAGTCAACCAACTGATAAAGAGATAAAGCTGCAAAAGCAAAAAATGAGACAACCACAGCATAGGGAACAAATCTTTCGGCTTATAATCAAGCAAGAAACACACTCCTAGATTGATCACAAGCGCCCCACCTAGGAGGAGGTAGAGGTTGCCTTTCACAACATCAGCTAAAACAGCCCGATCTTGAAAACCAAGTAATTTTTGTACCCCAACTCTTTTCATCTCCATCATCGGCTGATACACTGTTACTAAGACAAGAAGCAAAATAGCCAAGACAAAAATAATAGCAGATAAGAGCAAATCTCGATTTAAGACTTCCACTGCACTTTTATAGTTTGGCTCTAGCAAGGTAGCCTGGTCTATATTGAAAAAATCGCTCCATTTCTGTACAATCCTATCCTTGTCCATCTTTTGTGTAGAAGTTATCGTATAGCGACCATTTAAACTACGAGATGTATCCTTGATATAGGTTTGAAAAGTCATAAGCTGAATAGGTTTGGCTTTTAGAAAGGTCGGAATCGTACCAAGTTTATTGGAAATTTCTTTATTACTGTAAACTCCCTCACCATCTGTGGTAAAATCAAGGGAAGAAAGTCCAAACTCTTGGTAGGGGAAGGTATCTTTATCAAAAACACCAGACTTGATCACCTCATCACCACTGTCTGTTTTGATGATGGAGACTTTGTACTCCTTTGATACATCCTCAAAAAATCGAAGAACAGATTCTGCAGGTTCATTGACATCTTTCAAGTATACATCCAAAGAACTCGCTGTCTTTCCCATTTCCTGAATCCGAACCACTTCTCGTGTGTAGTTTACATTAAAAACAAAAAAAGTAGTACAGAGAAGCAGGAGTAACATACAGAAATTACTGATTTTTTTCATAAAGATACCTCCAATAAAGTTCTCCCTCTCCTAACAGGAGAGGGAAAATTTCACTTAAAATCCATAGAAATATTCTAATCCTGTTGGCGGAATTTTAGTAAGGGAAGCTTGAGCCCAAACCCCGGGAGTTTCACGATCCCTAGAGATTCTACCACCATGTCGGACTGTTGCTGTATGAGATCGAGTAGAATGTAAATAATCAGAATATCCAAAAGTTCCTGTCCAACCTACTCCATAGTTCCATTGACCACCACCTACCCATACTGCCAAAACATTTGTAGTAGCAAGCAAACCACATGCCATTACGGTTGCTACACCAATTTTTACTAATTTTTTCATGATATTTTCCTCACATCTTATATCTTGAACTGTTTCACAGAAACAGATGAATTGATTCATTTGTAAACATCGAAGTCCATTGGACTCACCTTCCTTTCTTTTACTTAATCAAAATTTTATAAGAGCCATCCCCAAGGGAAGAAAATAACCATCCATAACATAAATAACAACAGACGATATACTTTTTTATACATT
>NZ_KQ970236.1:50217-66045 GCF_001579025.1 Streptococcus oralis | reverse complement strand
TTGATACCCCCTTAGTACTTCATCATCTTGATTATAAAATACAATATACCTTGTCGTAAAATTTGTTAACCTTTTTCACAAATTTATTTTAGATTTCTTTTTTACTTTTTATATTACTATGATACAATATTTTTAATCAGTTTCAATTTATTGTTAACTTTTTTCACAAATAAGGAGGGAATCATGCGCTACGATTTTGGAAATGTTTATAAAGAAATCCGTGAGTCAAAAGGATTGACTCAAGAAGAGGTCTGTGGGGGTGTTCTCTCAAGAACCAGCCTATCAAAAATAGAAAGTGGCAAGACAACTCCAAAATATGAGAATATGGAATTTCTTCTCCAGCAAATTAATATGAGTTTTGAAGAGTTTGAATATATTTGCCATCTCTACCACCCAAGTGAACGATCAACTATCATGCAGACTTTTCTAAAAATGGCTTCTATTAGTGGTACGAGCGACTTAAGTAAATTACTCAAAAAATGCCAACATTATCTAAAAACACATCATGATTTTCCCATCCAGCAGTTGCAAGATATGCTCGAAATCGTTATCTACATCCGTGAAAATGGGATAGAAAAATTGTCAAGTAAGGTTGACAACATTGTAAACAGATTATGGGATAAGATTGAGAAACAAGATACTTGGTATGAGAGTGACCTCAAAGTCCTTAATACCATTCTCTTTGCTTTTCCTATGGAGTATATTCATCAGATTACCGAAAAAATTCTCGAACGACTAGAGGTTTATAAACACTATAGTCCTGTCTTTCAGCTTCGTATGATGTTGCTTCTGAATCTCTCAACTCTTTATCTTTACAATGGTGATAAGTTGCTTTGCAAACAGCTTTGCTACACTCTCTTAGAGGAGGCAAAAGCAAGCAAACAGTACGATACACTTGCGTTTTCCTATATTCGTATCGGCATTTGTGCTAATGATGCTCAGTTGATACAGAATGGACTCTCCTTAGCTAAACTAGTAGAAGATGAACACTTACTAACAGAGCTAGAGCGAGAAGTTAACATCTTTGTAAACAAAAAAGAGCCCTAAAGGACTCTTGTATTCTTAATACCAACCGTTGTTAAGCCAGAAGTTCTTGGCAGCTGTCCATGAACCGTAACGTCCTGCAACGTAGGCATCTGCAACACGTTCTTGGTTTTCAGCTGAGTAGTCACCGTTCAAGTATGAATCTGTCAATTGGTAACGTCCGATGTAACGTCCGTTTGTAGCTGTGTAGCTACCACCTGATTCTTTTTGAGCGATCCATTCTTTGGCTTCTGCTTCAGAACCGCTTACAGTAGAAGCTGATGCAGTGTTGCTTTCTGCTGCTGGAGCTGCTGGTGCAGCTGGTGCTTCATAAGTTGTTGTTGCTGGAGCTTCTTCAACTGTTTCTGTAGCTACTGGAGCTGTTTCTTCCGTTGTTGCTGCTGGAGCTGCAGTAGAAGCTGTTCCTTCAATAACCAAAACTTGGTCAACATAGATAAGATGAATATCTTTGATGTTGTTTTTTGCCGCCAATTTTTCAACAGTTGTGTTGTACTTCTCAGCGATTTCTGAAAGAGTATCACCTGATTTAACTGTGTAAGTTACAGTTTCTTGGGCAGATGCAAGTGATGGAGCAAAGAAAGCAAGCAAAGCTGCTACTCCTGCGATAGTTGTTTTAATTTTTTTAGTTGTTAATGACATATCTAAAAATTCTCCTTTTTATCTATGATACTATTCTACTCCTCGAATGTTACCGTTGTTTAACGGTTTTATGTAGAAATATTACAAAAATGTTTTATATTTACCGTTTTATGGAGGTTTTTGTCACAAAAGACCTTATTTTATACTATCTTTAATCATTTTAAGCTTTTGATAAGGGAAATAAGCGCAGAGGTCCATTCTTTGATATAATAGATATAAGAATCTTTGTAAGGGGAAACAGATGCACTCACTTCGTTTTCAATCTGTCTTTGATATTATCGGACCAGTCATGATTGGCCCGTCAAGTAGCCATACTGCTGGTGCTGTTCGTATCGGGAAAATTGTCTCTTCCATCTTTGATGATACGCCGACAGAAGTCGAATTCCAATTATTTAATTCATTTGCTAAGACCTACCGTGGCCATGGAACGGACCTTGCTCTCGTCGCTGGTATATTAGGTATGGATACGGACGATCCCGATATTCCAAATAGCCTAGAGATTGCCCATAAACGTGGTATCAAGATTGTCTGGACCATTCAGAAAGACAGCAACGCTCCTCACCCTAACACCACTAAAATTACTGTGAAGAATGAACACAAGTCCATCAGTGTGACAGGAATTTCCATTGGTGGGGGAAATATCCAAGTTACGGAGCTTAACGGCTTTGCTGTCTCTCTCAACATGAACACACCGACCATCATCATCGTGCATCAGGATGTTCCAGGTATGATTGCCCATGTCACAGAAGCCCTCTCTCGTTTCGATATCAATATCGCTCAGATGAATGTGACTCGAGAAAAAGCTGGAGAAAAAGCCATTATGATTATCGAAGTCGATAGTCGAAGTTGCGAAGAGGCGATTAAAGAAATCCGAAAAATCCCTCATCTCCACAATGTCAATTTCTTTAAGTAGGAGGAAGCATGTTTTATTCTATCAAAGAATTGGTCGAGCAGGCGGATCTAGACTTCCAAGGAAATGTCGCAGAACTCATGATTTCGACAGAATATCAACTAACCGGTCGGGAACGTCCAGAAGTTCTCCTCCTCATGGAACGCAATCTAGAAGTCATGAAAGCCTCTGTCGAGCTCGGTCTCAGTGAAAACAAATCCCGTAGTGGCTTAACGGGTGGAGATGCGGCCAAACTAGACCGCCATCTCAAAAGTGGCAAGGCCTTGTCTGACTTCACCATCCTATCAGCAGCACGTAATGCCATCGCGGTCAATGAACACAATGCGAAGATGGGCTTGGTCTGCGCTACTCCAACCGCAGGAAGTGCTGGCTGTCTGCCAGCCGTTCTCACTGCTGCTATCCAAAAATTAGACCTTAGCCACGAAGAACAGCTGGATTTCCTCTTTGCTGCTGGTGCCTTTGGACTAGTTATCGCAAACAACGCCTCTATCTCAGGCGCTGAAGGTGGCTGCCAGGCCGAAGTTGGCTCTGCCTCTGCCATGAGTGCCGCAGCCTTGACCTTAGCTGCAGGTGGAACGCCCTATCAGGCTAGCCAAGCCATTGCCTTTGTCATTAAAAATATGCTGGGCCTCATCTGCGACCCCGTCGCTGGTTTGGTCGAAGTTCCCTGTGTTAAGCGCAATGCCATGGGAGCCAGCTTTGCCTTTATCGCAGCAGACATGGCCTTGGCAGGTATCGAGTCTAAGATCCCTGTTGACGAAGTCATTGATGCTATGTACCAAGTCGGATCGAGCCTTCCAACTGCCTTTCGTGAAACAGCTGAGGGTGGACTCGCCGCTACACCTACTGGTCGCCGCCTACAAAAAGAAATCTTCGGAGAATAAGCTTATCTATATCTATTAGGAGAAACTATGCCCTCTATCACAGCAATCTTTTTTGATCTAGACGGAACCCTGGTTGACAGTTCCATCGGGATCCACAATGCCTTTACCCATACCTTTAAAGAGCTAGGAGTTCCAAGCCCCGATGCCAAAACCATTCGTGGTTTCATGGGCCCGCCACTTGAAAGTAGCTTTGCAACATGTCTTCCCAAGGAACAAATCTCAGAAGCTGTGCAGATATACCGCTCTTACTACAAGGAAAAAGGCATCCACGAAGCCCAACTCTTCCCCCGAATAACGGAATTGCTCCAAGAGCTTTCGCAAAACTACCCTCTCTACATCACTACAACAAAGAATACTCCTACTGCTCATGATATGACTAAAAATCTGGGAATCCATCATTTCTTTGATGGCATTTACGGCTCTAGTCCTGAAACGCCACACAAGGCGGATGTCATCCGTTACGCCTTGCAAACGCATCAACTCCATGCAGACCAAGTCCTCATCATCGGGGACACCAAGTTTGATATGATCGGAGCTCAAGAAACTGGTATTAAAAAGTTTGCTGTTACTTGGGGATTTGGAGAAGAGGCTGATTTGCTCAGCTATCAGCCTGACTGGATTGCCCGTACCATTGATGATATCATTAAGCAACTATAAATAATACAACATACAAAAATACTCCTAACACTAGTGAACTAGGTTGAGGAGTATTTTTTATATATTGTTATTATCAGAAGGAATCAACTCTATGCTTAAGCAGTAATTTGATCCTGTTCTTCAGTATCTGTATCTTCATCCTTCTTACTTGGCCAAGCAAGCATGACAATAAGCGCAATCGGTCCAACGAGAGGAACCAAAGCAATGAAGATAAAGGCCCAGTGGAAACCAGCGTCTCGTAAGCAGCGAAGCGACTCAGCCGCTTTAAAATAGAGTAGAAATATCTTAATATTTTCGTACCATTTCTTCAAACTGAGAGTCTTCAGTGTTCTCTTTATTTGTTTCACTATTCTCTATCACTTTTTCTCCAAATCGTTGACTTGGCATAGCGAGCATAACGAGCAGTGTTATTGCACCCAAAGGAACAAATACAATAAAAATATAGGCCCAATGGATACCCACATCTCGTAAGCGACGTACTATCAGTGCTAGTAGAGGAACAAACTCTATTATAAACAAAATAATACACATACTGAAGACCGCAATATTCCTGATGGCTTTATCAGATTCTACTCCAGTAAAAAGTGAGTAGTAGGCGGGCGAGAAAATCACCATATTTAGTAGCCAAACCCACCAAAATTCTGGACGTGTGGAACGACCAGAAAAATTTGCATAGCCTTTGAAAAAACTCCTAATAGCACTCAGCATACAAAAATCTCCTTTTGACTTTAATACTTATTTCGCAAAGTTATGTTACCAGCTTAAAATAGAGGTAGTTTTTAGATTGTCTGAAATCACTCTCCTGATAGATCACATAACATCGTCCCTTGAATAGTTGCGCTTATTAAACCTTTGAAAGATCCGATGTTCTCTACTCTCTATTTATAAAAACCAGCTTTCTGATTCTCTCAGAAAACTGGCGATAGTTGTTTCATTATGAAGGTAGTTGGACACTCTTACTCAGCATGAGTTGTCTCATTCGCAAAGGAAATAATCGCTTCTTTGAGCTCATCTCCGCTGAGTGAACGGAACTCTTCAATCTTTTGATCAATCGCTTCTAGCGGCATGACATTTACCTTACCAACGAAAATCTTGTCCATGACTTGGTTATCAACCAATTCGGTCGAAACCAAGAGTTCTTCATAGAGTTTTTCACCTGGTCGAATACCGACCTCAACGATTGGAATTTCACTTTCCGTGTGCCCACTTAGAAGGACCATTTTCTTAGCCAAGTCATAAATCTTGACTGGTTTGCCCATATCGAGGATAAAGACTTCTCCGTCCTTGGCATAAGCGCCAGCATGGATTACTAGACGGCTAGCCTCTGGAATGGTCATGAAGTAACGTGTCATACGGAAGTCTGTCACCGTTACAGGACCGCCTTCAGCAATCTGACGTTCAAAGACAGGAATCACGCTACCACGACTACCCAGAACATTTCCAAAACGGACTGCACAGTAGGTTGATTTGCTACGTTGGTTAAAGCCAGTGACAATCAATTCTGCCACGCGCTTAGTCGCACCCATAACATTCGGTGGATTGACCGCCTTGTCAGTCGAAATCATAACCATCTTAGGTACTTTGGCCTCATCAACAGCCTTGGCAACATTGTAGGTACCGAGGATATTGTTCTTAAAGGCTTCTTTTGGATTGCGCTCCATCATCGGAACGTGTTTGTGGGCTGCAGCATGGTAAACAATGGCTGGTTTGTACTGCTCAAACACCTGCAAGAGACGGTCATAGTCCTGAATATCTGCAATAACAGGAACATAATCAATCCCTTGGAATGTACGGATCAATTCATGATAAACGAGATAGATTGAGTTTTCACCATGTCCAAGCAAGACAATACGCTCGGGATTAAAGCGACTAACCTGACGACAAATCTCTGAACCAATCGAACCACCTGCCCCTGTCACCAGGATGGTCTTGCCTGTAATCTCAGTACCCAGACGCGATTCGTCGAGACGAATTTCCTGACGGCCCAAAAGGTCTGTGATATCAATTTTTTGGAAACCACTACCTGGTTGATGGAGTCCTTGAACGACTGTCTCAACCTTAGGCATCTTGTAACATTTGACGCCTAGCTTATTACACATCTGCAAGATGCGTTCGTACTCTGATGGGTCAAGCGAAGGGATCGCTACGATGACACGCTCGATTTGGTGACGTTTAGCTAATTCAGGTAGATTATCATAAGAGCCCAGAACTGGGATCCCACCTAGTTTTTGTCCCTTTTTCTTTTCATCGTTATCCAAAATCCCCACTAGCTCAAGGTCGCTAGTTGGATGTTGGTAGCTGTTCATAAAGAGGGCACCACCATCACCAGCACCGATCAAGAAGGTACGACGATGCTCCCCATCTCCACTACCTTTTTTACGTTTGGAATAAATCAACTGCCAAGTGATACGAGGAAGCAAGATGAGGAAGGTACTCAACAAAATGAAGAGCACGATGAAACGGATAGAAAACAATGGAAGGAAGGCATAGCAGATTCCATAAGAAAGAACACTGCTGAGCATCACTCCGAAAAAGATTTTCATGAAATCCGTAATCTTGCTATAACGACTGATACTAGCATTTAGCCCCCAAAACGCAATCATGATTTGATAGAGGAGGAAGGCTAAAAGAGTGTAGATCACGTAATCCACAGGCGCAGGATTTATAAGGCCATAAAACAAGATATAAGATACGATGATGGAAACCACCATACTCAAAATATCGAATATCCCCCAAAACACTTGTTTTTGCTGTTTATTTAAAATTTCAACCAGATCAATCACATAATCTGTTAGTTTTTTATTCATAGGAATTTACTCCCCCTTAAAAGAGTCGGATAAAGCTGTGGTTAGTTCCTTTGAGAACATCTAATCTAATTCTTCAAATAAACCGTTTGATTTCTGTATGTTTGCTTCCATTTAAATCCCTTAATAAGGCCAAGTAATGTTCCAAACCCATAAGAAAAATGAATGGCAAACAAGAGAATAGGCATTAGAAATAATAGTGTGTTTTTATTTTTCACATAAGTTAATACTGTCAACATAAGAACAAACAGACAGTAAATCGTAAATAGAGAAAAAAGAAATATTACTGAGAATGGCACTAACAAAATACTTAGAAAGATACTTAGAACAAAAACAAAAGGAACATAATGAAAAAGTGATAGACACTGTGGCTTAACATGTGTTGTTAAACCAATCCACAATCCATTAGAATATTTTTGATAGAGCATCTTTTTAAGAGTCGGCCGAATGTACTGATAAGATAAAACACTAGGGCTATACCGAATACGATATCCATGTTTTCTGATTCGATAGTGAAGCTCATTGTCTTCTGTTCGTCCAAGCTGCTCATCTACCAAGCCAACTTGCTGAAAAACTTCTCGTCTGTACATCCCATGGAAAATAGAAGATACATACGTATCTTGAGAACTATTGCGATAATCAGCAATACTACTTCCGAACATATTTTCTTCAACAAGATGCAAGACTTCTGACCACTTATCTTTTTCTTCCACAATTGTCGGTCTTGCTCCTCCACAAACAGACTCTCCTTGGTTAATCAGAGTAACATTCGCACTCACAAAATTTGCTGTAACTTTCGAGTGAGCATCAATCTTCAAAATGACGTCACCTATCGATTGCTTGATACCTAAATTAAACCCACTAGCTTGATTTTTCTTGGGATTATCGTAAAGCCTAATGGATTTAAATTCATTATTTTCCTTTATAAATTGTTGTATAATCTCTTTTGTAGCATCAGTTGACATAGCATTAATAAACAGAATCTCAATATTTTTTTTATCATAGGTTTGATTTTTCAAATCTTCAATGAGATCTGGCAAATATTTTTCTTCATTGTATGCGCTGATTACAATTGAGACTAGTTTTTCACCGACATTTTGAGTCACTTCTACTCTCCTGATTTATTCCTTCCACTATTTTATCACAAAATTTCCTAGTTTCCTATTTTTATATCAAATCAAGGAAAATTCTAGTAAAGAAATCCGTCCCTTTTCACTTTATTTTCACTTCCATTGATTGATCTGTCTTGGCTGCCATTACTTGACATTATAAGGAAAAAACCTTAAAATAAGCTGTTATTAAAATCATCCTATCGAGGTTTTCATGAAAAAACAATCACTCTTTTTTGTTCTAGGAATTGTCTTAATCGGAACTGTTTTACGCTCTCCCTTTACTGCTCTTCCAACTATTTTAGGAGATATCGCTCAGGGACTAGGAGTGGAGGTTAGCTCTCTTGGGATTTTAACCAGTCTCCCTCTCTTGATGTTTGCTCTTTTCTCTGCTTTTGCGAGCCGCTTGGCACAAAAAATCGGACTAGAACATCTCTTTACTTATTGTCTCCTCCTCTTAACTGTTGGTTCTGTCATTCGGATTTTCAATCTTCCCCTTCTCTATCTAGGGACCCTAATTGTGGGAGCAAGCATTGCGATCTTCAATGTACTGCTCCCAAGTATGATCCAGGCAAATCAGCCTCAAAAGATTAGTTTCCTAACAACTCTCTATGTCACTGCCATGGGAATTTCGACAGCCATCGCTTCTTATCTTTCAGTCCCTATCACCCAAGCTAGTTCTTGGAAGGGCCTCATCCTCGTTCTCAGCTTTCTCTGTCTGGTCACTCTGCTAGTCTGGTTGCCAAATCATCGCCACAACCACCACCTAGAAAGCCAAAAAGAAAAGCAAGTCAAAGAGAATATTCTAAAAAGTAAAGATGTCTGGGCTATCATTATCTTTGGCGGGCTTCAGTCCTTGCTCTTTTATACAAGCATGACATGGTTGCCAACTATGGCTGTTAGTGCTGGTATTTCTAATAGTGATGCGGCTCTCCTCGCTTCTATTTTCTCACTGATCAGCATTCCTTTTTCAATGACTGTTCCAAGTCTGACCACTCGTCTGTCAGATGGTCACCGTCGAATCATGCTGGCAACTATCTCTATCGCTGGTATGATGGGAATTGCCATGCTCTTGTATCCAGCCAATAATTTCCTCTACTGGTTAGTCGTCCATCTCTTGATTGGAACGGCCTGCAGTGCCCTCTTCCCCTACCTCATGGTTTGCTTTTCTCTTAAAACTAGCTCGCCTGAAAAGACCGCTCAGCTATCAGGACTAGCGCAAACAGGGGGCTACATCTTAGCTGCTTTTGGACCTGCCTTGTTTGGTTATAGTTTTGAACTTTTCCAATCTTGGGTCCCAGCTGTCCTTACCCTTCTAACCATCGATATCATCATGACTATCTCACTCTTTATGGTGGATCGGGCGGATAAAATCCTTTAATTTTTCTAAAATACTTCTCAGATACAAACAATGCAAAGCCAGATTCTGTCTGGCTTTTTAGCTTCATTCCCTTTCAAATAAAGAGAAGAAACCTGCCAACCACTGCTCCTATCTACAAAAATGGTATAATATTATTAAACAAAATCCTAGATACAACTTTTTTGTATTAGAATAGTATGGGAACCTAAAAGGTTATTACTTCGGGGATTGAAGTACGGCTAAGTTATTAACAGACCAGAGATCTATCTAAAGTAAAATTTTGAATCAACATTGACTGTTCCAACGCCCTTAAGAAGAGTTAATTTGATAAAAAATCTCAATTGTCCAAGGACTATAGAATCATTTAAGGAGAAAGTGATATGTTCGCAAAAGCTGGAGACGTTTATTGCGTTTACAATACCCATCTAAAAAAATACATTGCTTATCAGATAACGAAGTTAGAAGAGAAAGGAGAAAAGTTAAAGGCTATTCTTCTGTCATTAGACTGGGTTGGAGAACAACCTCTTAAAGAAGAAGAACTATCCTCATTGAAGCCACTCTATAAAGATTTTATGTACTGGGAACGAGGCCTACACCTAAGTTATGTAGATATTAATGTCCCAGCCAATTATATTTTTATCGGAAATAGATCACCTTTAACGACTGAAAGCACCAATGCATATGCGGTGTCTTGGGGAAATGGCTACGACGTTTATAGGCAATTAAAATGGCAAGAAATACCAAAAGAGAAAAGAGACTTCTTTAAAAAGGCGGATAAGAGCAAGGAAAAGGTCCTATTTCTAGAGGAAGAATGTGCTATTTCTAGGCGAAATCTGAATAGTAAACTGACAGAGTTTGATGATGCTCTGGAATTGAAGGTTTTCCCTTGCTTGTCTGAACTGACCTTAAACAAATGGCCTCAAAATTTATACGAGTATCTACAGTTCAATCCATTTTTGAATGTGATGGAGCTTGAAAACCATGGACAAACAAAGTTAGATTTCTCTCATACATATCTACGTAGACTGACACTTAATATGACCGGAGTAGAGGAACTCCGATTAAACGATGATTTGGAAGAATTAATTTTAATTGGCGAATTTAACGAAAACTGTCAGATCCAAGTCAAAGACAATGGAGCTAATTTACGGTTACAGTCTCATAAATCTGTGCCCATTGTCCAGGGATTAAAAGATTTAGGGGCCCTACATTGCTCAGGTATTCTTGAAATCGACTTTGCACAAGTCTTGAGTTCCTATCCTAAACTTAGGGAATTGAGATTATGGGGGAAACCAGGAAACATCCGTAATTTCCATATATTATCAGAATTCAAAGAACTAGCCGTTTTTTCAACCGTCGATCTGTTTGGCTTTACCGCAGAAGATATTCCTAGACCAGAAGATTTACCGAAACTAAACATGTTTTGGATGAGTAGCTTACCCGAAGATGCCGCTAAAGTAGCTAAAACATATTATAAAAAACAACAAGAAAAGGGACTAAATCTCTGGATTCAAAAACCTAGAAAATCTGAATGGCTGGCACAAAACTTGAACAATCCATTTCGTTCATGGGATGGACAAGAGAATATTTCAGTCGCAAACGCAAAAAAAGCAGCTACTCTATATAAAAAGACGAGAGCTGGTATTAGCAAGCTCTTTAAGAGTTCAGCTGACGAAATGATGCAGCAAGTCACTGACTTAGTAAGAGTTTATACCGAAGGCTTTAATAAAATGGACAAGCGTAACTGTTTTATTGAAACAAACGAACGGGAGGACATCTACGCTGCTCTTGTTGATCTTTTAAATTTGATACCAGCTGAATTCAATATCAATAAAGAAAAACTGTTACAAGTATTTGACGAGCTAAGGGATTTTTAGATTGAAAGTTTGCTTAAGTCAATGTTTAAAATGGAGACTATTACAACTCGCTTTATACAAAATATCACAATAGAAAATCGGCAAGTCGACAGGGAAAATTTGTTTGCAATCAGTTATTGTCTAAAAATAGCAAAACATATACTGTGTGTTCATATCTCTTGGATTGCAGGCTACGACCGCTATTATGAGTTGGATGAAGGTGATAGGGCTATCTTTGAAATTGAACGGGAAACATTTCTCAAAAAATATGAAAAAGAAATCAAGACACATCTGACTGAAAGAATGATTGGTGCAGGGGCGTTGAGGGATTATGATTTTAGATGTTTGCCTGATGACATCCTAGAAAGATTGGACGCATACCCTCCATTTGGAGGCTATGTCTATCAAGATAGCTTACTCTGTACCCGAATCAAAATTGAAGACAGGTATTTTAATCTTCCGCCAATTTATGATAAAAAGTACAGATAGTAAACACATCAAGGTTCAGATAGAGATACATAAATGTATATAAACAATAAGTATTGAAACAATTATATCGGTGATAGTGATGAACTGGAGAATCTCGCCCTTTGTAAAATAACTACCCGAGAATAATCAGGAGGTTGCCATGGCAATAGACGGAGTAAAGATTATAGACAGCGATGATGCTTACGATATTTATAACACCATAGTGGGAAGATATAAAAACGGCGAAAATATTGCTAAGATAATCGAAGATATTTTAAATGATGAAAATAATTTTTGTATAGATGATTTTTATACTGAGATTTATTGGACAGCCTTTGCCTACTCCTTGTGGAAGATTGGACATTTACCAGAAGACATAAAAAATAAAACTCTCAAAATCATCGAAAAAGGAGCGGATAAGTTCTGGCTTGAAATTGACAGCAAAGCATTAAAACAAAGACAGAAAGCACTTAATAAACTAGCTATTCAGCTACAAAGTGTCAATCCGAAACCTCTTAAAGTTCCAAAGGCAAAAACAAAGAGGGAGCCGTACTTTAAGGTAGGAGATGTGCTTGTGGTTCAATTTGAAAATGAATACGGAGTCGGTTTTGTTTCAGATCTCGATCAAAGTCCGAGAAAAATAGAATATCACCTAGCCTTTACAAAGTTGCTACAAAAGAATAAGCCCACTATGACGGATTTTTTGAATAGTGAGATTGCTTGCAAGATGAATAATAGACAGTATGCTATTGATACTGACTGCTGGTTTAATCACAAGGATTTGGGGCTTTTACTAGATAAATTCGAGAAGATTGGTAAGGTCATATTAGAAGATTATGCTCTGTGGACTTTAGCACCTGCCTGCACCTTGGGTGATATCTATGAAGAAATCACAGCGACTAAGGGAGCCCGAGGTCTTCGTTTTATGGAGATGTATAAATTGATAAAAGATATGGAATAAATGAGGAAGATAAGGGTTTAGATAGGAAAGAAATCTGTTTCAAAGCATATCCTAGATTATACATCATGATTCTAGCTTATCTTTAAAATATAAATTTCTGTGAAATAGCTAATGTTAGTTCCTCTAAACTCCTAGTTTTTACTAGGAGTTTTTTTATATATAAAATTTTTACACATATTTCTTGACAGGGCTTTCAACTTGAGATACAATATATTTGAAAAGAGTATATATAAAATTTTTATATAATATAAAGGAGGTTTCCCATGTACTTCCCAACATCAGCGGCCTTGATTGAATTTCTCATCTTGGCCATCCTAGAACAAGGGGATTCCTATGGTTATGAAATTAGTCAAACCATTAAACTCATTGCCAAAATCAAGGAATCTACCCTCTACCCCATCTTGAAAAAACTGGATACCAACCGCTATCTGACTACATACTCTCGCGAATACCAAGGTCGGATGCGGAAATACTACTCCTTAACAGAGATTGGGGAGGAGCAACTATTTGTACTCAGAGAAGAGTGGACACTCTACACTGACACTATCAACGGCATCATAGAAGGGAGCGTCCGCCATGACAAGAACTGAATATTTGAATCAGCTTGAAGCCTATCTGATGAAGCTTCCTCAAGCTGATCGTATCGAAGCCATGGACTACTTCAAAGAACTCTTTGATGATGCTGGTCCAGAAGGTGAGGAAGAACTCATAGCTAGCCTCGGTAGTCCAAAAGAGGCTGCCCATGACATCCTGACTACACTTCTTGATAAAAAAATCAACGAAGAAAATTCCAATAAGAACAACCGTCAGGTTTTACAAATCGCAATCCTCGCACTTCTGGCTGCACCTATTGGGATTCCAGTCGGGATTGCTCTTCTCATGGCTATCATCGGGATTTTTATCGCTGCTGTCAGCGTACTTATAGCCTTCTTTGCTGTATCAGTAGCTGGACTAATCCTAGGAGGCTTTCTCCTATTTGAAAGCTTCTACGTTCTGGCTGAATCTACATCTGCCTTTATGCTGATTTTTGGTGGAGGTTTACTGGCAATCGGAGCTTCGTCCCTAGTTTTGCTAGCAACTTCCTATGTGACCCGTTTCTTTGGAATACTAATCCTTCGACTCATTCAGTGGATTCTTAATAGAGGAAAGAGAGGTGAAAGTCATGCGTAAATTAACAAAAGGATTTCTTATCTTTGGTGTTGTTACTAGTATCATCGGTTTTACCATGATGATCATCGGCATCCAAACCGATGGTGTCAGAAGCCTCCTTGCAATGTCTCAAAATCCAGTCTTTGAGAGCCAAATGGAAGAGCTCACATTTGATCAAGATATCGAAAATCTTAACATCTCACTAACACAACATTCTCTAGTTATTACGGAGTCAAACGATGATAAGATTCACATCCAGTATCATCCAACCATCTCTGAAAAAGAGAATCTTCAACATTCTAGCAAAGAAAAAACTCTTGAGATTTCCGACACCAAGTCAACTACACGTCCTTCTGTTGGTTCTAGTATCCAGGGTATCCTCTTTATCGTAAGCGGAGTTTCTAGTCGCAATGATGAAGTTGTTCTCTCATTACCAAGAGGAAAGGACTTAAAAAATCTTACAGCTCAGGTTGACCATCGTATCCTTTCAATTTCCAATGCAAAAATCAGCAATGCCAAGATTCTGTCAAATGGATATCTCCTTCGTATCACTGATAGCGAGATTAAAAATAGCCAACTGATCACAACTGGAATTGTCAATGTATTTGAAACCAGTCTAACAGATAGCCGTATCCAAGCAGACCATGAACATATCTCTGCTGAGGATATTCAAGTACATGGTAAGGTAGAGCTAGAGTCAAAAAAAGATATGGTCATCAAGTTAGCTAAAAAAGAACTTGAGAGAATTAATGTAGAACTTTCTTCTGACCATGGTTCCATCTATCATCGTAGTCGGGAAGGATATAATCCAAACGAAGAAAACAAGGAAGATGAAGAGTTCTCTAATCCTTACAAATCCGAGAAAAAAGATACACAAGATTTACTTGTCGCAAAAGCTGGTCAGGACATCAACCTACCAAAAGAGGAGGTTCGCTCGCCTTCTTATAGATATCATGAATAAAAAGTTACTAATCAAAAGGGAGGTCTCATCATGACTCAAGAATGGTTCGAAAGTGCTGATTTCGAAAAAACAGCCATCAATGATAAAAAAGATAGTTCATCTGACCCAGTCATTCCCGAGGAAGAACTAAAAGAAAAAGAAGAAGAATTGCCAGTAGTCGAGGAAAATTCCCAAGCTATTCCAGAAGGTAAGGAAACTGACCCAGAAAAAGTAGAGGCTGAAGAACAAGAAGAACCTGAAGAAGAGCCGGCAACAAAGACAGACCAAGCAGAAAAACCAGTTAAGGAAGCATCTCAGCCTAGCAAATCTTTGGAAAGTCCATTTGTCCCAGATCCTGTACCTACAAAAACGGCAATCTTCAAAGAAGAACTAGCTGACTTTTGGATTTGGTTACAAGGTGCCCTTAAAGAGCCAACAGCAAGGTTCGATACAGATAAAAAACACAGTTACACTGCCTTTGCGCTCCTAACTATCTTTTCTGCCACGAGTTTCCTCTTTACAGTTTATCACGCCAAGCAAGCCTACTACGGCCATATGGCAGCCATCGACTCTAAAGCTCTCCAGCATTTCCCTTCACTAAATCTCTTTTCTATCTTCTCCATCTTGGTAGCGACAAGTCTCTTCTTCTTTTCAATCCTCATGGGTGGATTTGTAGTCAAACGCTTTGTCGACCAAGACCGTAACTGGACACTGGAAAAAGCCTTGCAAGAGTATAGCAGACTCTTCGCCCTTCCTATCCTGCTCACGGGTATTGCGAGTTTCTTTGCCTTCTTTAATAGTCTACGTTTTGCAGTATTGCTTTGCTTGATTAGCATTGGGCTGACTCTCTTGGCCAATCTCTACATCATCTCAAAACCTAGTAAAGATAGTCAAATCGACCCCTTCTATCGCCTTCTCTTGGCCTTCCTAATCAACGGAAGCATCCTATTTCTCTTTTTCCTAGCAGAAATGGCTCTTGTTTTCGACTATCTTCGAATTCTTGTCTTCTTATAAAAAAAATCCCACGCATTTAAGTAATAAGCTGGG
>NZ_KQ970236.1:47413-50197 GCF_001579025.1 Streptococcus oralis | reverse complement strand
GGGATTTTTATATGTCTAACGAACCACTATTTCTCATCTTGTAATTTCGAGAAAATCTATTTACCTTTTCGTTTAGACCTTTTGAAAACTCCTGTGATATTTGAAAATGCACTTTTGGCAAAATGTTCCACTTTGCCTTCGACCTTCTGAATGGGCTTTGGAAGATAACTCTTAAAAACATCAAATTGAGCATTGAATAGTTTGAAGAAAACTTGTATCGTCATCTTCTTTTGTTCAGATGTTAGACGAGTCATATTATTAACAATGTTGATAATCTTCTTCGGAGTATCAACGGTGATATCTGCAAATTTATTAATACCTGATTCCAAAAAAATATCAAAGATAACATCTGAAAACTCTTGCTTTTCATCATTAGTCATGTTTTCTAACCAACTCGAAATGACCTTGTCAGCATGGATACTAAGCTGAGATTGATTTTCAACTTGGACGAAGTCTATTTGACCCACTTCCCAAGAGAAAGTATCGTGTTGAAGAAACAAAATAGCGTTACTCTTGACAACTTGTGCATTCACCGGTGGCTCCAATAAGACGCTCACCATTGAGTCTTGAGGAATGTAAGAGGCGATTCTATCTTTTATTCGGAGAAATCCCTCTGACTCCAAAAGAGACTCATGAAGACCCGGAGCATCAAAGGCATAAATCCCTGTAACAGCCTTTTGTTTTTCTTCATCCAATTTTGAACTGGCATAAATCGCAAGGTTTCCTCCCTTAGAATGCCCCGACACAATATACTCTCCAGGAAACTCCGTCATCCGCTTCTCTAAATATTGATGGGCAGACTGTTGAGCTGGGACCTCATGCATAAAGGTCATATGGAAATCTTCTTTCCAACCAACTAGATTCTCATCTGTCCCTCGAAAAACAACCAAATATTTTTCATCTTCGAGACGATAAGTTATAGCTGAAAATTGACGATCAATCTTCGAATCAATTTTATTAATAAAATCGAAAGCTTCGATAGCCCCGTATCGCTCACTGCTTCCAAGAATTCCTAGGAGTTCAATTCTTGGAGTTGTGATAACCGATAAAATTTCTCCTTTTTCACCATTAAGCGTCGTATAATACTGCGCTAATTTTTCTAATGTTATTTCGCCTTCAGTAATTATCTGCTCAAAAGGTAAATAGGCCACTTCTGTCAGCGCCAGGACATCTAAATCTTTAAAAAAAACTTGATCAAATGAGTAGGACTTCAATCCCTGAGCATAATCAATGATGTTCCTCATTCTACTCTCCCTATTCTTTTATTACTGTTCTCTTCCTTATTTGAAATGGATTCAAAAATAATACTTAACGTAAGTAACAATACCCAAAACGGAGCGAACCATATCATTGCCAAATTCATCAAAAACATCAGATACTTCCAATTGGTTTTTACAACTAAGGTTGGAATAAAAAAGCAGAAAAACAAGAAACCACCAACCAGCGAAAAGAATATTCCAAATGATGCTTCTAGAGTATATATTGGAGAAAGGACTTCGTAAGTATTCAAAATTGGGACAACAAGGGCTAGTACAAGCGTTAATAAGACACTCATCACTAAAACCGCAATGTTCACTAATTTTGAATAACTTGCTTTGCTGTTTAACCAGTTATTCCATTTCTGTATTTTTGAACGATCTTTCTTCTGCCTTACCTTTCCTGTATCTGTGTAGGTATAATAATTTGGGATATGTGCCCAGTACATTCTTTCAATCACGGTTGCAAAAAAGTTTGAGCGAGATTGGAAAGGTTGTAAAAGCACATTCTTTTGTTGCCCCAGATGTCTTTTAAATAAAGGTAAAAAGCGAAAGGGGTCGTGAGTCGAATAGAAGTTTATCAAGTTGTCGTCATTCTTTAAAAAGTTAGACTCTTTCAATATTTCTTGGCTACGTCTATTGAAGGTCCACCATGGCGAAGTCGCAGAAAATGTCAGACATCTCTCAATACCATCCTCAAAAATATATAAGCGTTGAGCCAGCAACCCTCCCAAAGAGACACCTGAAACTACAAAGCGTTTATGGGGGTATTCTTTTCTCAAAGAATGGTAAAAAGTTTGAAGACTATCATACTGATACAAGTGGACCAAGCCCATACTTCCTAGAGTCGAGCTATAAATCCAGTCTTGAAAAATGGTTTTGAAACTATCTTCATCATTCACTTTCGGGATAAAGCGAGCATCCGCACCTGTCTTACGAAAGAGTTTTTTCCCAATCCCTACATCGGCACCTCTAACAACGATATAGATAGTATCTTCGCCTTCCGTTTCGTAGGCAACAGCTTGTAAACCATTTACCCATGAAGCATTTTCATCGATTGAGGAAAGTTTCTTTATAACCTTATCATCAAAAACTACACTTCCGTATCGCATTATTTCTGTATTAAACACAATACTTGTTAAGTATACTAATAATCTAGTTTCTTTAATCATTTACCTTATTTATTGTCAAAAAAAGATAAGTAGTGAGCGGGAACTCCTCCCGTTTTTTATAACACTACTTATCTTTAAAGATGATTCTACTTATCCTTCGTTTGCTTCTGAACTAGCTGAAGGGACTGTCATTGTAGCAAGGGCGTTATTGATAGCCACCAAGTTTGCTTTCTTAGTCGCATTGATGATAAGGAACCAATCGACAATTGTCCAGATACCAAAAGTCAACCATGCCAAAAGAAGTTTTGCAACTCCTAATCCAATGTGGCCAATGTAAAAACGATCAACACCAAGAGTTCCTAAGAAGATAGAAAGAATCAAAGCTGTTGTAGGGTTTTTAACGTTTGCTGCAGCGA
>NZ_KQ970236.1:46506-47084 GCF_001579025.1 Streptococcus oralis | reverse complement strand
TTTTTTCCCTATTTGTCAAGTTTTCAACAGGTTTCTCACCCGTTTCAACAAGATTTCAATACCTCTATCATATGATAACTTTGATTTAGTTCTATACAGATTTTATGTAGCAATCAATATAAAATCCTGTCAAATACTGACAGGATTTTTAAATATACAAAAAGATTAGTCTGCTTGTTCTTCAGTAACTTCTACTGATCCTTCGATTACTTCAGCTGGCTCTGCAACAACTTCTACTTTTTCTTCAATAACTTCTGCTGGTTCTGCAACGACTTCTACTTTTTCTTCAATGACTTCTACAGTTTCTGGAGTAGCTGTCATTGTAGCAAGAGCAGTGTTAATAGCTTCCAAGTTCGCTGCTTTTGTAGCGTTCACGATAAGGAAGCAGTCAACAACAATCCAGATCCAAGTAAAGAAAAATGAGAATCCGAATGTAATGATAGGCAAAAGCAAAGTAGTCAATAGCTTACCAATTCCTAGGCCAGTATGACCGATGTAGAAACGGTCAACCCCAAATGCACCTAAGAAGATAGAAAGAATCAAAGCTGTTGTAGGGTTTTTTACATCTGCAGCAGCGA